>JABFRZ010000671.1 GCA_013140785.1 Planctomycetota bacterium
GTGCGGGATCGAGCGGCCGTCGCGCTGCCCGCTGGCTTCCTCGCGGTAGTTGCCCGCGGGCGTGATCTCGTACACATTCGCGAACAGCTCGCCCTCTGCCTGGCCCAGAACCTCCAGCACCTCGGCGCGCGTCCACAAGTAGAAGCGGCCCTCCTCGCCCTCGCTGTCGGCGTCCTCGGCCGAGTGGAAGCCGCCGCGCGGATCGAGGAGCTCACGCAGGACGTACTCGAGCACCTCCTCGGCCGTGGCGCGGTACGCGGCGTCGCCCGTGACCTGGTAGGCGGCTGTGTACGCGAGCACGTGCAGCGCCTGGTCGTAGAGCATCTTCTCGAAGTGCGGCACGAGCCACTCGCGGTCGGTCGAGTAGCGGTGGAAGCCGAAGCCGATCTGGTCGTAGATCCCGCCCGCGCGCATGGCCGTGAGCGTGTGCTCGACCATGCGCAGCGCGAGTGGATCGTGCGTGCGTTGGTGCGCCTGCAACAGGAACAGGAGCTGGTGCGGCACGGGGAACTTGGGCGCGCTGCCGAAGCCGCCGAGCTCGGAGTCGTAGCGACTGGCGAGCTGCTCGCGCCCGCGCTGCAACAGCTCGGGCCCGAGCTCGGCCGGCGTCTCGTGGCCCTGCTCGCGCACGACGTCGGTGATTTGCGCCGCGCTCTTCACCACGTCCGCTCTTCGCTCGCGCCACAGCGCCGCGATCTCGGGCAGGAGCTCGAGCAGACCCTTGCGTCCGTGTAGAGCGGACTTCGGGTAATAGGTGCCGGCGAAGAAGGGCTGCTTGTCGGGCGTGAGGATGACCGTCATGGGCCAGCCGCCCGAGCCGGTCATGGCCTGCGTGACCTGCATGTAGACCGCGTCGAGGTCGGGACGCTCCTCGCGATCCACCTTGACGGGCACGAAGTGCCGGTTGATCAGCGCCGCGACCTCGTGGTCCTCGAAGGACTCGTGCTCCATCACGTGGCACCAGTGGCAGGTCGAGTAGCCGATCGAGAGGAACACGGGCTTCTGCTCGCGGCGCGCAAGCTCGAAGGCCTTCTCGCCCCAGGGATGCCAGTCGACCGGATTGCGCGCGTGCTGCTGCAAATACGGGCTGTGCTCGAAGACCAGGCGGTTGAACTCGAGGCCGCCGTCGCGCGGGAGCTTCGCGATCTCCGCCGCGCTGGGCAGCGGCACGCGCGTGCGGTGCTCCTGGGGCGAGGCCGTCCAGAGCAGCGGACCCGCGAGACAGGCCAGCAGGCAGATCAGGATCGAGAGGGAGCCGTCCATCGGCCCATTAGTATCCGCGCGCGGCGCGGAAGCCACGTCGAAAAGGGCGCCTGCCTTGGGGCGAGCGCGTCAGCCTCGCGCTGCGCTGCGCTTGGCCAGCTCGCGCTCGCGCAGCTCGCGGCGCAGGATCTTGAGCACCGTGCTCTTCGGCAGCTCCGTCAGGAACTCCACCTCGCGCGGCACCTTGTAGGGCGCGAGACGTTCGCCGAGGTAGGCGCGCAGCGCCTCGGTCTCCAGCGTCTGGCCGGGTTTGCGCACCACGAAGGACTTCACGAGCTCGCTTTGCCCCGGGCGCGGCACGCCGATGGTCGCCGCCTCGAGCACGGCCGGATGTCCGTGCAGCACCGCGTCCACCTCGTCGGGGAAGACCTTGAAGCCGCCCACGTTGATCATGTCCTTCTTGCGCCCGACGATCTGGAAGTAGCCTCCCGGGCTCATCACCGCGAGGTCGCCGGTCAGGAGCCAGCCGTCGCGCAAGACGAGCGCGCTCTCGTCCGGACGGTTCCAATAGCCCTGCATCACCTGCGGCCCGCGCAAGGCCAGCTCGCCCGACTCGCCGGCCGGGATCAGGCGCGCGGGATCCTCGACGTCCACGATGCGCGCGTCGGTGTCGCACACGGGCAATCCGACCCAGCCGAGCTTGCGCTCGCCGTGCAGCGGATTCGCGTGCGTGAGCGGCGAGGTCTCGCTCATGCCGTAGCCCTCGACGATCTTGGCCCCGGTCAGGCGCTCGAAGCGTTCGAGCACGTCCGGCGCGATCGGGGCCGAGCCCGACAGGCACACCTTGACGCTGCCGAGGTCGCACTTCTCGATGCCGGGCCAGTTGTTGAGCGAGTTGTACAGCGAGGGGACCCCGGGAAAGACCGTCACGCGGTGGCGCTCGATGGCCTTCAGCAGCGCGCGTGCGTCGCGCGGGTCGGGCACGAGCACCATGGCCGAGGCACCCTGCACGGCGAAGTTCATGGCGCAGGTCATCGCGAACACGTGAAACAGCGGCAGGCACACGAGCACCACCTCGCTGGCCGGGCGCGAGCCGCCGAACCAGACGTCCATTTGCTGCACGTTCACCGACAGGTTGCGGTGCGAGAGAACGGCCGCCTTCGAGACCCCGGTGGTCCCGCCCGTGTACTGCAGTACGGCCGGCGCGTCGAGGTCGATGAACGGCCGCGGTGGAGCCGTGCCGCGCTGCGCGCGCAGCGCCGCGCGGAAGGGCTGCACGCCCGCCTCGCACGGGATCGCCGCAATGGCCGGCGGGTTCTTCCTGCGCAGCTTGATGGGCGCGAGCCAGGTGAGCGGCCAGCGCAGGTACTCCGGGAACGAGGCCACCAGGAAGTGCCGCACCTGCAGCTTCGGCCGCAGCGCGCGCACCTTCTCTGCGTACAGGAAGTCCATCGTCACCGCCAGCGTGCAGCCGGCGTCGTTCCACTGGTGCTCGAGCTCGCGCGGCGTGTACAGCGGGTTGGTCAGCACCACCTCGCACCCGAGCGACAGCGCCGCGTAGTACGCGATCACCATCTGCGGCACGTTCGGCAGGTGCAGCGCGACGCGCACGCCCGGCTCGGCGCCCAGCGCCGCCAGGGCCGCGGCGCAGCACTCGACCTCGCGCAGGAGCTCGGCGTAGGAGAGCCGCAGATTCGCGAACAGGAGCGCGGTCGCGCCCGGGTTGTGCTGCGCGCTGCGCCGCAGGAAGTCCGGCAGCGAGAGCTGGCGGTACTCGAGCCCAGGCGGGACGCCCGGGTCGTAGTGCGCGTGCCAGGGCCGAGGTTCCATCGCGCGCGAAGCCTAGCGACGGGCTCGCGCGGGCGACAGGACGCTCCGGAGCCGGCGCCGGGCCGGGGGGCTTCGCCCAGCGCCGCACTCTCCGTGCTTACGCCATCCAGCGCTGACGGTCACGGGGGTGTCCGGAACCGGAGATGAGAAGATCGACTCGGGATCCCGTGGCTTGCTCTGTCAGTGTGTCATTGGACGTCAGTAGTCAGTTCAGTAGCAAGGACAGTATAGATCGACATTGAAGGTTCCACCCACTGGGTCCGTGAGCGTGGCTCCATCCGGAATCTCATCACACCCCGTTTCGAGATCGAGCACTCCACCGGCCGGGCCATGACCAAAAACGATGTCTTCGCCATGGGTGACCATCCAATCAGTTGCACCAAAATACGCCCACGTCACTCTTGCCTTGCAGCTCTTGCATGGATCGCACGGTTCATCTCCGTCTCCTTTGCCGTTATGCAGAGAGGTGGGGACAATCATCCAATTCGGCCTTGGAAAGGCCACGAACTCGGCCGAGCACTCGTTGCCTATGCAGATGTTCCCTTGCTGAGGAGGTTGCTGGCCTGCTGGAACGTTGCTCAGCAGGAGAACCGAAGAGATTGCCGCGAACATGAGCATGCCTTGCATTGGCCTACCTTACCCTCGTTTCTGGAGCGCCGAGTGAGGTCAGCGCTCGTTTGTAGGTGTCTGCGATTTGGTCGTCGAAGCCGGGCGGTCTCTCATTGAGAAGTGGGTCGTCATCTGGCCTGGAAGCGCGCTCATGGGCTAGGTCATACACGGGGAACTCGCCACGCTCAAACCGGTACAGCGCCAGATCCGCAGCGAAGACGAACTCGTTCTCGCTGGCGGGCCGCAGGCGGAACCCGCCCCGCTCCAGATCCCTTGCGTCAGCAAAATGCGCTCGACCGCTCGAGTGCAGGATCGCGGCAACGCATCGTCCCAGAAGCATCAGCTCGGCCTGCGCCTTCTGACCATTGGTAAGGGGATTGCTCTGCACCCTGAGCATCTGATCATGGGCAGTGATCAGACAAGCAAGGCGCTCCTCTGTGCTAACCCCGGACGTATCGACCAGGGCATCCAAAGGCAAGTCGCCTTCCTGCTCCTCCATGTCAGGATCCTTGCTGGATCGAGATGGGGCGGCGGCATCACTTCCAGTTGCCAGTAACTCGGTCCGGGACCCCTCCGGGAGCCCGTCGATCCCTGATACCCATTCAGAGGAATCGAGGGTGCCTTCGATCGCGCTGCTTGTACTCCGGGTTGGATGCGGAACCAATCGACGTTCCTTGAACGTAATCAGCAGAACTCCAAGCGCCGTTGCAGCGACAAGGACGAAGACAATCGCTTTGTTGGGAGTAGGCATGTCTCAAGGAGTGCATCTGACGTACCCGTTCACGGGTCGATGCGCGCTGACGTTGGGTTGGACGGCTGGATGACGAGTAGGGATACGGAGGTGAGTAGACAGGACTCTATCTAGGGGGATCGTGAAAAGTGGGCGGTGCTCCTCTATGGCTAAGAACAACTCGGAGGGGTCCCTTCGCCGGACTTTCTTGGAAGAACATCGATGGACGTACTCGGTGGACAAGAACCTCGACCCCGGGCCGTCAGAGGGGTACGTGTGCTGCGCCGCCGGGGCGTCGCAGTCTTGAACAGCCGCTGCGCGGCCTGGCCGCGCAGCGAGAGCTGGCGGTACTCGAGCCCAGGCGGGACTCCGGGATCGTAGTGCGCGTGCCAGGGCCGCGGTTCCATCGCGCGGGAAGCCTAGCGAGGTGCCAAGGTCAGAAACAGCGCGCGCCCGCCGCCGGTCAGCGCACCTTCAGGAGCGGCGTGAAGTAGCGATAGTAGATCTCGAGCGAGAGCACGCACATCGCGGTCGAGTAGGTGCGCTCACCATCGTCGTCGCCGGCGTACTCCGAGTAGACGTCGAGCGGGCGCCAGGAACCGTCCTCGTCCTGGGCTGGCAGCAGGGTCGCCTGCAGGGCCGTGTTCCAGCGTTCCCACTCGCGTCCGCCCACCCGGAACAGCGCCAGCGTGGCGTAGTACCAGAAGTACAGGTTGCCGCGCGCGCGGCGCACGAAGTCGTCGTTGCCGCTGTAGCGGTCTCCATCCGGCGCGCGCGCCGG
>JABFRZ010000289.1 GCA_013140785.1 Planctomycetota bacterium
AGAGGCGCCGGCTCATGAAGCTCTCGAAGGGGAGCTCGCCGTACGTCTCCACCAGCATCAGGAGGAGCATGTAGTTCGTCTGGTTGTAGCTCCAGCGCGCGCCCGCCGCGAAGGCGAGCGGCAGGGCACAGACCTTCGCCAGCGCTTCCTCCCGCGTGGCAGCGATCAGCGGCTCGCGCCCGGGCGTGCTCGCTATGTCCGGCAGACCGGAGGTGTGCGTCAGGAGGTGGCGCGGAGTGACCTCGAGCCACGCCGGCAGGAGGCCCGGGAGCAGCTCGGTGAGCGAGTCCTCGAGCGAGAACTTCCCCTCGCGCACGAGCAGGAAGATCGCCGTGCTTGTGAACGCCTTCGTGGCCGAGGCGATCGGGTAGACGGTCTGCGGCGTCGCGGGTACGTGCAGCTCGAGGCTCGCCTCGCCGTAGGCCGCTTGCTTCAAGATCTTGCCCGCGCACCCGACGACCAACGCGACGCTGGGCAGATCGTCCGATCGCATCGTGGCCTCGATCACCTGGTCGATCGCATCGGCGCGCGTTCGACGGGGTGCGCTCGCGGCGACCGAATCCGGCGCCGAACCGGGCGAGGACTCCATCCAAGGCTCACCGACGAGGACCAAGAGGACTGCGACCGTGCCCGTGAGGAGTGAGGAGCTCGACATGCAGCGGCATGCTACGAGCACTCCTCCCAGTGACCCCCGCAGAGACTCGGGACCGGCCGCAACCCTTACCCTGGCCCTTTGGCGGGCACCCTAGCGCGCGCGCAGCCACTCGAGGAAGTGCGTGAGCCCATCCGGCAGCGACGTGCGCGGATCGTAGCCGAGCTCGCGGCGCGCGCGGCTGATGTCGGCATAGGTGACGAGTACGTCGCCTGGCTGCAGCGGCTGGCGATCCAGGATCGGCTCGACTCCGCACAAGCGGCCGATGGTGGCGAGCAGCTCGGCCAGCGAGATGGTCTCTGATTCGCCCAAGTTGTAGATCGCGTAGCCCTTGGCGCGGTCGAGCGCGCGCACGACGCCGTCTACGATGTCGGCGATGTAGGTGTAGTCGCGGCGCGTCGAGCCATCGCCGAAGAACGGGATCGGCTGGCGCGCCAGGCACTTCTTCGTGAACGAGTGGATCGCCATCTCGGGGCGCTGGCGCGGACCGTAGACGGTGAAGAAGCGCAGACAGGTGATGGGCGTGCCGTACAGATGGTGGTGCGTGTAGCACAGGAGCTCGCCGGCGCGCTTGGTGGCCGCGTAGGGCGAGATCGGGCGATGGATGTCGTCGTCCTCGCGGAAGGGGACCTTGTCGTTGGCGCCGTACACGCTGGAAGAGGAGGCGAACACGAAGCGCACGCCCGCTCGGCGCTCGAGTTCGCGCAGCAGGATTTGCGTGCCACGCACGTTCACGTCGGTGTACAGCAGCGGGTCGCGCAGCGACGGGCGCACACCGGCCATCGCAGCCAGGTGCACCACGGCTTCGAAGTCGCCTTGCTCGAACAACCGCGCGACCAGGGCCTGGTCGCGGATGTCGCCCTCGACCAGCGTGGCCCCGCGCAGCGCGCGCGCGTTCTCGCGCTTGATGCGCGGGTCGTAGAAATCGTTGAAGTTGTCCAGCACCGTCACCTGCTCGCCGCGCGCCAGCAGGTGCTCGCACACGTGCGAACCGATGAAGCCCACGCCGCCGGTGACCAGTACGCGCATCACTCCACCGTCACGCTCTTGGCCAAGTTGCGCGGCTTGTCGATGTCGCAGCCGCGCGCCAGGGCCACGTGGTAGGCGAACAGCTGCAGCGGCACGACGTTGGCGATGGGCGAGAGCCAGGGCGAGAGCCCGGGCACGACCACGCGCTCGTCGGAGACGGCCAGGCTCTCCTCGTCGTCGCCCACGCAGATCACGGGCCCGCCGCGGGCGCGGATCTGCTCGATGTTCGAGCGCACCTTGCTGGCCACCGAATCGCGCGAGGCGATCACGACCGTGGTCATGTCGCGGTCGATCATGGCGATCGGGCCGTGCTTCATCTCCCCCGCCGCGTAGCCCTCGGCGTGCTTGTAGGAGATCTCCTTGAGCTTGAGCGCGCCCTCCAACGCGATCGGGTAGTTGATGCCGCGCGCCAGGAACAGGAAACCGCGCGCGTCCTTGTGACGCTCGGCCAGGGCGCGAATCTTGTCCACGACCTCACGCGTCAGGAGGCGCTCCAGGTTCATGCGCATGCGTCCGAGCTCGCCCAGGAGCTCGCTCGCCGCCGCGCGCGTGAGCCGGGCGCGCGCACGCCCGAGCCGGACGGCGAACAAGGTCGCGGCCACGAGCATGGCCACGAAGGCCTTGGTGCTGGCCACGCCGATCTCCGGCCCGGCCTCGAGCAAGAGGGTTGCCTCGGATTCGCGCACCATGGTGCTGCCCACCGCGTTGCAGAAGGACAGTTGGCGACAGCCGAGCGAACGCGCGAGACGCAGCGCCGCCAGGGTGTCGGCCGTCTCGCCGGACTGCGAGATCCCGAGCGCCAGCGTGCCCGGCACGAGCACGGGCTGGCGGTAGCGGAACTCCGAGGCGAAGTCCACGTCCACCGGGACCCCGGCCAGGCCCTCGATCAGGTAGCGCGCCACGAGCCCGGCGTGCAGGGCTGTGCCGCAGGCCGAGATCTGCACGCGCGTGACCTGCTTCAGGCTCGCGTCGGAGAAGAATTCGCCCGGCAGCGTCACGTCGCCCCGCTCGAGGTCCACGCGCCCGAACAGGCCGCGCGCGACCACGTCGGGCTGCTCGTGGATCTCCTTCAGCATGAAGTGCGCGAAGCCGCCGCGGTCGGCGGCCTCGGCATTCCAGGCCACGTGCACGGACTCGCGGGCCACGAGCGCGCCGTCGCGCCCGCGCACGACCAGCTTGCCCGGCGCGAGCTCGGCCACGTCGCCGTCCTCGAGGAACACGATGTCGCGCGCATGCTCGATCAGCGCCAGCGGGTCGGACGCGAGCCAGGCGCCCTCGGGCGTGCTGGCCAGACACAACGGCGGGCCCTCGCGCGAAGCCACCATCTGCGGGCGTTCCCCGCCGGAGAGCACGGCGATGGCGTAGTACCCGCGCACGCGCAGCAGCGCGCGGCGCACGGCCTCGGCCAGGTCACCGCCCGCGCCCTCGAGCTCGATCCCGATCCAGTGCGCCAGCACCTCGGTGTCGGTCTGCGAGCGCAGCGGGATCTTGCGCAGAGCCAGCTCGGCGCGCAGCTCCTGGTAGTTCTCGATGATGCCGTTGTGGACCAGTGCGATGCGCCCGCGCCAGTCGCAGTGCGGATGCGCGTTCTCGTCCGTGGGCGGACCGTGCGTGGCCCAGCGCGAGTGCCCGATGCCAACCGAGACCTCGTCCAGCGCGCCGGCGTCCGCGGCCAGCAAGCGTTCGAGTTCCTCGATCCGGCCCGCCTTGCGGCGCACCACGAGCTCGCCCGCCTGGAGGACGCCCACCCCGACCGAGTCGTAGCCGCGGTACTCGAGCACGCGCAGCCCCCGCACCAGGGCGGCGAGGCACGGTTTTCCCCGCAGAAACGCGCCTACGATGCCGCACATGGGATGGCCGCCAGGCCCTTGATCTCGTCCTTCATTCGCGCCATCCCCGCATCCGCCCTAGCGCGCAACGGCCACCACACCCATGCGCTCGCGGAAGTACTCGAAGGTGCGGCGCAGACCATCGTCGAGCGTGACCTTCGGCTCCCAACCCAGCAGGCGCCGGGCCTTGGAGATGTCCGGCTGGCGCACCTTGGGATCGTCCTGCGGCAGCGGTCGGAAATCGATGCGCGAGCGCGAGCCCGTCAGCTCCAACACCTTGGCAGCGAACTGCAGGATGGTCATCTCGCTCGGGTTCCCGATGTTGGTCGGCATGACCTCGTCGGAGTGCAAGAGACGCCAGATCCCGTCCACGAGGTCATCGACGAAGCAGAAGGAGCGTGTCTGCGAACCGTCGCCGAAGACCGTCAGGTCCTCGCCGCGCAGGGCCTGCGACATGAAAGCCGGCAGAGCGCGCCCGTCGTTCAGGCGCATGCGCGGCCCGTAGGTGTTGAAGATGCGCACGATGCGCGTGTCCACGCCGTGGTAACGGTGGTAGGCCATCGTCATGGCCTCGGCGAAACGCTTGGCCTCGTCGTACACGCCGCGCGGACCGACCGGATTCACGTTGCCCCAGTAGTCCTCACGCTGCGGATGCACCAGCGGGTCGCCATAGCACTCCGAAGTGGACGCCAGCAGGAAGCGCGCCCCCTTGGCATGGGCCAACCCCAGGGCTTTGTGCGTCCCGAGCGAGCCGACCTTGAGCGTCTGGATCGGGAGCTCGAGGTAGTCGATGGGACTTGCCGGCGAGGCGAAGTGCATGACCACGTCCAGCCGCCCGGGCACGTGGATGAACTCGGTCACGTCTTGGTGCGCGAAGTGGAAGTCGGCATCCGCGAACAGATGCTCGACGTTGCGCAGAGCACCGGTGACCAGGTTGTCCATGCAGATCACTTCGTAGCCGTCGGCCAGGAAGCGTTCGCACAGGTGGCTGCCGAGGAAACCGGCACCGCCGGTGATCAACACACGGGGCTTGGTCATGGGGAGTGGGGCGGTGGTACGGCGCTCGGATCGGCAGGACGCGCCTCTGAAACCTGAGACAGACCCGAAAAACGGGCCGTTCCGCCCGTTTCCAGACGGACATCCACCCCCAGGGCCAAGACCCGCGCGGGTTCGAGGGCGCTGAGGGTCACGCCCGCGCGCTCTCTGCCGAGCTCGTCATGCCGCTCGACTCTTCCGTGGAAGGCCAGCGCGATGCCGGACACCTCGAAGCGCTGTGGCTCGGCGTCCTCCTCGGCGGGCGCGCAGCCGCGCGCCAGGAGTGGCAAGTCCAGGGACTCGCCCGGACCGAGCTCGAGGCGCTGGTCGCGGCAGGCGAGCGTCGCACTGCGCTGCGACTGATTCGTGATGCGCAGCAGCGAGGCGCGCAAGCTCTCGAGCAAGATCGGACCGGTCGTCTCGAGTGGGTCGCCCGCCAGGAGCGCACCACCTACCAGCTCGACGCGGTCCTCCGGCGTCAGGACGAGCAGCGCGCGCGTGAGCGAGTGGAAGCGCAAGAGCGGCTCGTCGCGCCCCGGGTCACCCAGCGTCACGCGCCCCTCGTCGAACAGCGCGAGACTGGTCGCCGGACGCGACCAGTCTCGCGC
>JABFRZ010000434.1 GCA_013140785.1 Planctomycetota bacterium
ACCTTGGTGATGCCCACGAGCTCGCCGGCGAGCTCGTGGGCATCACCAAGGTTTCGCTGCCTTTCTTGCGCGCGATGCTCGCGGTGGGCGAGCGGCTCTTCCGCGAGACGCTCAAGGTGGACTACGAGCTCGAGGGCCTGGTCCAAGCCGCGCGCGCGCGACCGTTGCCGGTGCACCTCGTGCGCGACCTGGTGTGGGCCGAGATCGACGACTTGCACCACCTGGAGCGCGCGCGCGCGCGCATCTATCCCGAGCTGATCCGACGCGACGCCCTGCCCGCGGGCTGCTGAGAGCAGGCGTCCGCCGAGCAGCCTGTGTCCGTCGGGCCCGTGCACGACCGGCTACTGCGCGACGAATCCGCCCATCCCAACCGTTCCGGATGGGACCAAGGCCCTGGTCGAGGCGTTGGACACGGAGTTCGGCCGCATGCTGCACGCAGGGCAGGCTCGCCGCGTAGGGCACACACGCCGAGTTCCTCGCACGCGGGATCTCTCGTGAGCTGCGGCGGATGCCCGCGGGGACGCGAGTCGCGGGCTCGGCGTCCGAGGAGGCAGCCCGACGTGCGGCCGTGTCCACCACGCGTCATCGGGCGGAGAGAATGACGCCGTGTTCCTGCGCACTTTGCGCCGCGGACGGGGAGCCAAGTGCGGATTCTCGGACGCCGACGGGTCGCCTCCAATGTCCCCAGCTGGGCGGTTTTCCCGCAGAGGCTTCGACCCGAAGGATCTGCCATGGCACTTGGAAACTCACTCCTGTTCTTCTTGTGGACCGGACCGGGCGCCGTCCTTGGCGCCGTCCAGTCCGGCCCCGCGCCATCGCTCAGGCCGGTGCCGAACGTCATGCCAGGACAGAGCAACCCGATCGGCAGCGTCGTCTGGAGGCTCGGCGCGGAACAGATCGTCGCCGGCACCGGCGACGTGAACGGCGACGGCAAGCGAGACGTCGTCCTCGGCCTCGTGAGTTCGGAGCCGGCCATCCGCACTCGTGGCGAAGCGCGGGTCTGGCTGGGCCAGAGCTCAGGGCTAGCGCCCTCGTGGGCTTGGTCCATCTACGGCGAGCAGGCCCGCTCAAACCTCGGCAAGGCAGTCTCCTCGGCAGGAGACGTGAACGCAGACAACTACGACGATGTGATCCTCGGAGCTCCGAGCTTCTCAGGGCTCGAGAGCGGGGAGGGGCGCGCCTACGTCTACCTTGGTTCCGCCGGCGGCCTCGAGTACCGGGCGGTCTGGACTGCGGACGGCGGGCAGGCCGGAGCGGGTCTCGGCCTGTCCGTGGCCGGCGCCGGGGATGTGAACGGCGACGGCTTCGACGACGTGCTCGTGGGCGCTCCACTGCACGACGCCGGTTCGCTCGATGTGGGCCGCGTCTACCTCTACCTAGGATCGGCAAGCGGCCTCGCCGCGAGCCCCGCCTGGAGCGCCGAGGGCAGCCAGGGCGGCGCGCGCTTCGGATCGGCGGTGTCGAGCGCGGGCGACGTCGATGGTGATGGCTACGACGACGTGCTCGTCGGCGCCGCGGGCGACGACATGGGAGCGCTCGACGCTGGTCGCGCCTACCTGTACCTGGGATCGCCGGCCGGGCTCACGTCCGCTCCGGTATGGACGGTGGAGGGTGACCAGCCGGGCGAGGGGCTCGGCTCCGCGCTTTGCGCGGGCGACATGAATGCCGACGGCTACGCCGACGTGGTAGTCGCGGCCCCGTTCCGCGATGGCGTGGGGCTCCATTCGGGACGCGCCCGGATGTACCGAGGCAGTGCCCTCGGGCTCGCCTCGAATCCAGAGTGGACGGCCGAAGGCCAGGAAGGCGCGGAGTTTGGCTGGTCCGTTGCAATGGGCGATCTGACTGGAGACGGTCCGGACGAGATCATCGTGGGCGCGCCGGGCGCCGACTCCGGCGTCGGGCGCGTGCTCGTCTTCCGCGGCTCGACGGTGGGCATGCTCGAGGGCGCGCGTTGGGAAGGCGCCGGAGATCGGCCGGGCCTGCGACTCGGGTCCTCGGTGGCCAGCCCTGGCGACATCGACGGTGACGGGAGCGGCGACCTGGTCGTGGGGAGCGATCCGATGCGGCTCCACTCGCAGGCGAACGATCTGGTGCGGGTGTTCTACGGCGACGAGATGCTCATCCCCGAGCCGGACTGGGCGGCCGTCGGTGCATGGTTCGTGGAGAGCGCGGGCGACGTCAACGGCGACGGATACGGCGATGCGCTCGCTGCGGACGATGGCGGGGTGCCGGGGCACTATGACGGTCGCGCAGTCGTCTTCACGGGTTCCTCCACCGGGCTCTCGACGAGCGCGGTCTGGACGTTCCTCAATCCCTGGTACTTGGAGTACTCGCTCACGCCTGCCGCCTCGGCCGGAGACGTGAACGGAGACGGGTTCGACGATGTGATCGTCGCCACTCCCTTCTATGGCGACATGATCCAGGGCCAAGCCTTGGTCTTCCACGGCGGGAGCTCGGGGCTTTCGACCCAGCCGGATTGGGTCGTGACCGGCGGAGAGGAGGAGTTCCTCGGCATGGCGGTGTCCGCGGCCGGCGACGTGAATGGCGACGGCTACGGAGACGTCGTCGTCGCGTCGGGCTACAATCCGTATGGGCGAGTCTACCTCTATCTCGGCGCGCCCACGGGTCTGTCGGCGGCGCCGGCCTGGACCTACCATGGCACAACCGGGTGGCCCGATGGGCTGTCGAGTGCGGGAGACGTGAATGGCGACGGCTTCGACGATGTGATCGTCGCAATCGGAGACGACCAATCCCACCTGTTCCCGGGTTCCGTCGCTGGACTCTCCGTGGCGTCGGCTTGGACGATGCCTGGTTGGGCATGGGGAGCGGGCGACGTGAACGCCGACGGGTTCGGCGATGTGATGCGCTCGATCAGCCTCAGCAACCCCGAGGAGTACGAAGGTGCGGCCCTGCTGCACCTCGGATCGGCCTCCGGGCTCTCGACGAACGCCGCCTGGATGGTGGAAGGCAACAGGGTTCGCGCGAGCTTCGGGCGGCCCGGGGCGCGCGCTGGCGACGTGAACGGCGACGGCTACGGGGATGTGATCCTCTGCTCGCGTTTCGGTTTGGTCCCTGGCGGTTCCGCCCACCTGTACCTGGGCTCGGCTTCGGGTCTCTCGGCTCACCCGATGAGGACCGTCTCGTCCTCGGCGCGCGGTTTCGCCCAAACCTGCTCGACCGCCGGCGACGTCGATTGCGATGGCTTCGACGACTGGATGGTCGGCCAGGCTCGCATCCGCAATCCTGCAGCCGAACCCTGGGCGTACCTGTATCTGGGGCGCCCCTGAGGCCACGGATGGCGGGGAGCCTCGGCGCCCCGCCCGGGACGAGGGGCGCGCTCAGCGTCCGTGCCGGCCCCGGCTGCCATCGACCGGGACGGCGTACAGCTCGAGCGGACCGCCCAGGCCGCGCGCGTGCGACCGTTGCCGATCCGCCTCGTGCCGGATCTTGTGGGCCGAAGTCGATGACCTGCACCACCTCCAGCGCGCCCGCGAGCGCGTCTACCCCGAGCTGACCCGACGCGACGCCCTGCCCGCGGGCTGCTGAGAGCAGCAGTCGTCGAAGTGCGTTACCGCCGGACCGCCTCGAGCGACGGGCAGCGCGTCGTCTTCGGCGCCTCTCCGTTCAACGACGAGGTCGCCGAGCTCTTCAGCAGCCCGATCATCTCGCGCGGCCAGGTGTGGCCTAGCCGCGTCCTCGTCCCCGGCGGCGGCGTGCGCTCGTTCAAGCTCAGCGCCGATTCTGGCAGGGTTTCCTTCGAGCCGAGCGCAACGTCGAGCGCCGGCTCGAACTCCTCACCGCTCCGATCCGAGGATAGGAGAAGGCCGTCGAGGTCGCGCTGAGGCTTCCCGGGGTCCGCTTGTTGCCAAGACCTGCGCGCGCTCCGCCGTTCCAGCGGAGCCGCAAAGGAGCTCCGCATGTCGCACGTTCTTTTCTTCGCCGCCCTTCTCGCCAGCCTCCAGCCGCTCGCCACCTCTAGCGCCCAGGGCCGCATCGTCCAGCCCGCCGTGCACATGACGCAGATGACCGTGCAGGTCGCGGTTGTCGATGGCGTGGCCTCCACCACCCTGAAGCAGACCTGGAGGAACGACGGCGGGGGCGTGGCCGAGGCCATATGGATCCTGCCGCTCCCGCCGGGCGCGGTGGCGGACGGCTTCACGATGACGGTGAACGGGGCGCCGCTCGCGGGTGAGGTGCTGGACGCGAAGCGCGCGCGCGAGGTGTACGAGAGCATCGTGCGCAGCCGGCGCGACCCAGGGCTGCTCGAGTACTTCGGGCGCGGCTGTCTGCGCGCGCGCATCTTTCCGATCCCGGCGCAGGGCGAGGTGAAGGTGGACGTCGCCTTCCGACAAGTCTTGCCCGAACGGCTGGGGCTTCGTCGCTGGAGCTTCGCCTTCGGCGCGGCAGGAGCGGAGGGCCTCGCACCAGAGCGGCTCGTGCTCGATCTCGTGCTGCGCTCGCGCAAGCCGATCAAGAATGCCTTCGCGCCGCTCTCGGCCATCCAGGTGATCCAGAGGGACGACCACGAGGTGCGGGCGTCGTTCGAGGGCACGCCCGCTGCGCTGGCCGAGCGTGAGCTCAGCGTGTTCTACGGCCTGTCGGAGGCCGAGTTCGGGCTCGACCTGCTCACGCACCGCGGCGCAGCCGATCTCGAGGGCACGTTTCTCATGCTGATCTCGCCCAAGCGCGAGTGGCAGACGAGCGAGCGGCTCCGGAAGTCGATCGTGTTCGTGCTCGACACCTCGGGTTCGATGGAGGGCAAGAAGATCGAGCAGGCCAAGGCCGCGCTGAAGCTCTTCCTGCAGTCGCTCGAGCCCGACGACCGCTTCGACGTCGTGCCCTTCGCGACCGAGGCCGAGCCCTTCTTCGGCGAGCGCGTGCCCGCGACCCCCGAGCGTATCGCCGAGGCACTGGCGCGCGTCGAGCGCGTCGCTGCGGCCGGCGGCACGAACATCGACTGCGCCCTGGCGGCCGCGCTGCGCGGTCCGAGCGCGGACGGGCGCGTCCCGATCGTGGTCTTCCTGACCGACGGCGAGCCCACCGTTGGCGTCACCGATCCGGCCGCAATCCTCGCAGCCGTGCGCGCCGGCAACGCCGGCCAGGCGCGCGTGTTCGTGCTCGGCG
>JABFRZ010000373.1 GCA_013140785.1 Planctomycetota bacterium
CAGCGGGGCCTGGCCGTGGCCGGCGTCTTGTGCGCCGCGCTGACCCTGCCGGGCCTTGGCGCCCCGACGCTCACGGAGTTCCGCGCGCACCTCCCGGAGCTGCCGGCCGGCATCGACTACGAGGTCTGGCGTCGCTCGCTCGCCGCGGCGGAAGTGGCGCTGCACGCCGATCCGGACGACGGACAAGCCGAGATGCAGCGCGGCATCGCGCTCCTGTGCCTCGGGCGCGCCGCGGACGCCCGCGCGTCCTTCCAGCGCCAGGAGACGCTCGGCTTCCAGGTGGCGAAGGCGCTCTACAACCAGGCCTGCGCCGAGGTGAAGCTCGGCCGCCACGAGGACGCGCTCGTCAGCCTCATGCGCGCCGCCGACGCCGGGCTCGACGTGGCCAGCTACGTTGCAGAGGACCCCGACCTCGCCGAGCTGCGCGTGCATCCGGACTTCGCGGCCGCATTCGGGCCCTGATCCGTTTCGCGCGCGGGGAGCTCGTGGCGGAGCGCGGGCAACGGCGCGGCCCGGGCCCGCGCCGCTCAAGTCCGCTCGTCCGATGGCCCGAGGGAAGGCCCGTGGACCCGGCTGCCCCCCCTCTGAGCGTCGCGGGCGCGCCGATCTTCGTCAGCTCCCCGAGCGCGCGCTGCGGCACCACGCTCGTCCAGCGCCTCCTCAACTCGAGCGCCGAGGTTCTGGTGTTCGGCGAGGGCGTGGGCGCGGCGCTGGTCGAGCTCACGCAGTCCGTCGCGAGCCGCTCGAAGTCGCTCGCGCGCGTCGAGGAGCACCGCCGCGACCTCGCGCGCGCCCTGGCGGGGGAGCAGTTCTGGTGCCCGCACCTGCTAGGGGACGCGTTCGGCTTCGTGCGCCTGTTCGTCGAGTCGCTGGAGCGTTTCGTGCTCTTCCACGAGGGCGAGGCACGCGCCCATGGCCGCGCAGTGTGGGGCGCGAAGCTGCCCAGCGTGCCGGTCGCGGCCCTGGCGGCGATGCGCGCGGTGCTGCCCGGCTCGCGGATCGTCTACGTCGTGCGCGATCTCGCCGCGGCGGCGCGCTCGGCCAAGTCGCGGCGCTTCCTGCGGGCTCCGGAGGACTTCGAGCGCTTCGCAAGGTCGTGGCGCGAGGGCGTGACGGGGATCGAGGAGCTGCGTGGGGATCCGGGTGTGACGGTGCTCGACTACGCGCGGCTCGAGCGGTGCGAGCCCGAGGTCCTGCGCGAGCTCGCGGCCTTCGCCGGGGTGGAGCGGCTCGATCCGCGCGTGTTGGGCGCGCGCGTCAACACCTGGGAGGGAGCGCACGAGCTCGGGCATGCGCCGGATCAGAGGCTGGCGCCCGCCGAACTCGATCGGGAGGAGCTCGCAAGCCTGGAACGGGGGGCGGCAATGGAGCTACCCGCGGCTCCTCTCTGAGCCGGCCGTCACGCAACCTGCGGCGCGTAGGGTCGCTCGGTCCATCCACGAAGGCACGCAGAACACCCCGCGGAGTGGATGAACGAATCGCTACGGACGCATCATCTGGAGGCGCACACCCGTGAAACCGTCCGACGCCACATCAAAGACGACGGGGCTGTGATCCTTGTGAACAGTATTCGGAGTCACCACAGAAATGCTATGAATTCCCGCATCAAGCCCGAGGAGTACATATGGGCTGCGTTCGAAGAGAAACGTGCTGACGTCTGACATGACAACAGAACCGTCTGTATCGATGATCGGCTCTCCTGGTGCGGTGTCGCAAGCCAGCTGCCCCTCATACGAACTGCCGTCCTCTCGGTCGATGGTAAGGACGACGCCTCGAAGGGCAACGCCTGGATCGACGTTCAATTCGCTGTCGATACCCGCAACAATACGGATGTTCTCGGCGCAGGTCCAACTCGAGAGTCTGGGGCCAAAGGAAATCGTCGCGGCATACTCGCCCACGGGCAGCGAGGCTATCTCCTGATCGTCGCCGGAATAGTCCACCTGCGAAAGCCGCACGATTACCGGAGCTGCCAGGCCAGCAACGGGGGATAACGTGAGGATCGGGCTAGGGGAACGAGGTGGCCGATAGGGGGTGCAGGGGGGCGGCAACTGCCAGTGGAGTCGCAATGAACCCACCTCACTCCTCTTCTCGACGGCCAGCTCGCGGACTGGAAGCTCTCCGGCCACCAACGGACAGGCGTCCAGCACTGCCGTTGCGTCCTCGTACCCCGGGCACTGCAGGCCGAATCGGATGCCCGAGAGAGTAGGCCACGCTCGTTCGTGCGGATGCGGGAACAGGAAGAAGAAGGCCTTGTCGCTGCTCGTCAAGTAGGCCGGATCCATTCCGAGGAGTGGCAGGTGCGCAATGTCGATGCTACCTAGAGCCGTCGTATCGTCGGGTAGGAGGACTTCCTGCGCGCGCATCGCTCGCGGGACGTGTACCGGAGCCCCTTCAGGGGAAACCAGCCTGATGCAGGCGCCAAACGCGGGTGCGGTGAGAAGGTCTACGGTGTCTTGTCCGGGCTCGCTCCACTGGATTCCGGAGAGTACGCCGTTTCCGCCTGCCACCAGCAGGTAGGCGGCGTCTTCATCGAGGCCGCTCAATGAATACTCTCCCAAGGCGTTGGTTCTCGTGGACAAGAACGGCGCGGCACTGGAAACGCATGAAAGGTAATGATCGATGGAGGGTGTGCTCAGGCCTGCGTGCCGGGCCGCGACGATGATGCCGGGCCCAAGTGGAACGCCGACATGGTCGATCACTTTCCCGCGCAAAGAGCGGCCTCGAGCGAGCTCGATGTGAACGCTCAGGCTCGGCTCCCGAAGCGCGCGTTCGTGCAACGCGAAACCCGTGGCGCGCACTTCGATCGAAGAGAACGGCAACTGCTCGTACGGGGCCAGCAACTGGCCGGAAGCGTCTGTTTGCCCAAGCAAGCCAAATCCATGACTGCCGCGAGGTTGGCAATACAGCAGCGCATCGGCAATCGGAACCTGACGTGTGTCGGTGACCAAGAAAACGCAGGCCCGTGAGGGCTCTTCTGCCACACTGGATCGCGACGGTGGCAGGACAACCACTGAGCCCTCTTCGATCGACTTGTGGACGGCGCGGTCATGATTCTCGCCGTCAGGTGTCGATTGGGGGCGGCCGCGCAAGAGAATCACGGCTCCCATCAAGAAGAGCATGCAGGCTAAGAAGGCAGTGAGAGCCCGCCTCATTGGGGGGGGTCGTTCAAGCACTGGCCCGTGTAGGTTGATGAGCCATTATTTTTGTTTATCTTTCTGATGAGTGTGCAGACGTCACCAGTCGGACACTCGCCGCTGCAATGGCCGCTCGCCCCCGGCACATTGGCCTCGTCCAGATAAACATCGCAACAGTTGATGGTGCCAATGCTACCGCACGAACAGCCAGTGCCGTGCTGCACCGGCCCTACGGGGCAGTCCCCAACGCTACAGCTGTTGGTACACGTCCATTCAAACACACCCGAATAGAGTTTCCGAACCGAACCTGTGCAATCAGCTTCGGGGTGAGGCGATGAGGTCGGAGGATTGGCGGCTGAAGCGAGCATCGTGGAGGCCACTACGAGGGCCAGCTGCTTTACGAGGCGTTGGTTCATGGGGTTGCTCCTTGGTTCTGGTCGGTTTCGTGCCACCTGATCCCGGATCGGCGGCCAGGTGCCAGCAAGGTGCACAGCGGCGGGGGGGGGGCAAGCACTTTCCACCAAATCCCGTGCTATCCTCCCGGCCCCCGCCCCATGCCCATTTACGAGTACCTCTGCTCCGCCTGCGGCCACGCCTTGGAGGCTCTCCTCTACGGCTCCGAACGCGCGCGCTGTCCCGAGTGCGAGGGCACGGAGCTCGAGAAGCAGTTCTCTGCCTTTGCCGCGCGCGGGGACACGCGCCCCGAACTCGCCCCGCCGGGCTCGTGCGGTACCTGCGGCGATCCGCGCGGCCCCGGGTCGTGCGCGCCCTGACTCCTGGTCTCGCGCTCGCCCAGGACTCCGCTCACTTGACCGTGGTGAAGCTCCAGGTCTTCACCCGATCCGCCCACGCGGCGCGCGCGGTGTAGCGCGTCTTCTTCGCCAGCGGCGCCTTCGGGATCAGGCACCAGGCGTTCTCGGGCGCGCGCGCGACCTCGTGCACGGAATCCGGCGTGATGCGGTGGCACTCGACCGCCTTCCCGTCCTGCGGCGAGCCGAGGAAGAGCTCGAGCTCGAGCGTGGGGCGTGTCTCGGGCTTCGGCAGGAAGAGCTGTATGGTGAGCGGATAGCCGAGGCTCTCCATGTTGGCCCCTGGCACCGGGTTCGGCAGCTCCGGCATGAAGCGGCACGGCACCTCCTCATCGTCGGGCAGCGGCCAGACCACGACGTGCTCCTTCCAGGGCGGGAGCACCAGCGAACCGACGTCCAGCACCACGACTTCTTCGCTCACACCGAAGCCGGCGCCGAACAGCCCGGGGTGGAGCAGCGGCAGGCGGTGATAGAACGTGGCCAGCCAGTCGCTCACGGCTTCCTCGGGATCGCTGTTGAGGGCGATCAACGAGCGCGAGCTCGCCAGCGAGCCTTCGGCCGTGAAGCCGCGCGCGTCCGGGTATTCGGCGTGCATCGCCGGCCAACGCGACTTCTGCCCGGGGTTGAGCGTCAGGTAACGCGCGTGCAGCTCCGCCGCGCGGCTGAGGTCCGGATCGAGCGCGACCACCGGGACCTCGGGGTTCTGGCCCTGCAGGGCATTGGCGCGCGCCTGGTTGAGTGCGTGCAGGGCCGCAGCGAACGGGCTAGTCGCCGGCGCGTTCTCGAGCTCGAGCTCCTGTAGGACCCCGATCGCTCGCGGTGGATCGATCCAGCGGCGCCAGCGCGCTTCGAGCTCGGGCAGCGGCCCACCCAGCGCGGCCTCGAGCGCATGCACCACGTCCGAGTTTGCGTCCGGGCTCGCCTGCGTGGCCGCCATCAACGCGCCCAAACGTTCCTCTTGCTGGAGCATCTCGCACACGAGCGTGGTCTTGAGCAGCACCTCGTCGCGGATCTTGCCGTCCTGGTCGAGCATCGCGCGCGACCAGAGCGGATCGCGGCCCTCGCGCGTCCGTTGGCGCATCCACGAGCGGCAGCCCCACAGGCTCTGGCGCGCCGAGCGCCACAGGGCCTGCTGCAGGAGGGGCTCTTCGCGCCGTGCGCTGGAGCG
>JABFRZ010000593.1 GCA_013140785.1 Planctomycetota bacterium
TCCGACGACCGCGCCGGCCGCGATCGGTACCGCCGCCGAGCGGCGCACTTCGGCCAGGCCGGCGCGGTCGTCGGAGGCGACCGGTTCCTCGAGGAAACGGAGGTCGAGCTCGGCCGTCGCGGCGCAGAAGCGGCGCGGCTCGGCCACGCTCAGCGTGCCGTGCGCGTCCACCATCAGTGCGATGCCGGGGCCGAGCGCGGCGCGCGCGGCGCGCACGCGCGCGAGACTCGTGAGCAAGCCGCCGTCCATTACTCCGATGCGCATCTTGACGGCGCGGAAGCCCTGCTCGACGTAGCGGCCGAGCTCCTCGCCCAAGCGCTCCGCGCTCTCCCAACCTCCGCTGGCGTAGGCCGGGATCGACGGCCGGCAAGCGCCGCCGAGCAGCGCCAGCACGGAGCAGTCGTGGCGCTTCCCGAGCAGGTCCCACAGCGCGAGGTCCACGCCCGCGATGGCGGACTGGTGGATACCGCGCCGTCCGAGGATCGGCATGGCCCGCCCCGCGTGCAGCGCGAGCGCCGCGCGCGAACCGTTGAGCATGCGTTGCCCGAGCGCGCCGATCTCGCTTGCCTCCTGGCCGACGAGCAGCGGCGCCAGCTCCTGCGTCACGATCACGACCAGCGCCGCGCCGTTGCCGCTGCTCCCGACCGCGGGCTTGGCCTCGCCGTAGCCGATCGCTCCGTCCGCGCTGCGTACGCTCACGAGCACGCCGTCGAAGGCCGTGATGCGCCCGAAGTCCGAGCGATGCTGCTTCTCGGCCGGCAGCGGGACGTGCAGCCAGGCCGCCTCGACGCTGGTGATCTTCGCCATGCTCAGCGAATCAGCGGCAGGAGCGTCTTCGAGGCCGTCTCGTACAGCATCGTGTAGAACTCCTCGGACAAGAGGCTCGAGCCGTGGTCCTGGATGAACTTGAGCTGCTCGGGCGAGATGTCCACCGGGTTCTTCTCGACTTGATTGGGCCACGCCGTGATCGGCGAGCGATCGATCGGCGCCACGGCCTCCATCGTCAGCGCGCCCTTGTAGCCGCACTCCTTCAAGGTCGCGACGAACGCCTTCCAGTCGATCGCGCCCATGCCCGGTGCCAGGCGGTTGTTCTCGGCCACGTGTACGTCGGTCAGGCGCGGCGCGGCCGTGCGGATCGCGCCGAGCAGGTCCTTCTCCTCGATGTTCATGTGGAACACGTCGATGCACACTCCGCAGTTCGGGCCCACGGCCTTGGCGAGCGCCATGGCCTGGTCGGCGCGGTTCAGGAAGTAGGTCTCGAAGCGGTTGAGCGGCTCGAGCGCGATGCGCACGCCGCTCTTCTCGCTCAGCGCGTAGACCTCCTGCAGGCCGGCCACGACCCAGGCCCACTCCTCCTCGGGCGTCCCGTCGGGCACGACCTTGCCGACCGTGGCCGGCACGATCGTGATCTCCTGGCCCTCCAGCTCCTTGACCATGTTCACGACCGACAGCATGTATTGCACCGTCGCGGCGCGTTGCTTCGGGTCCTTAGCGGCGAGGTTGCGCTCGCCCAGCGTCAGCGTGACCGCGCCCCAGCAGCGGATGCCGTGCTTCTTGAGGAGCGGGCGGCATTCCTTGGGCGGATACTGCTTCGGCTCGCCGCTGATCTCGATGCTCTCGAAGCCGAGACGCTTGATGCGCTTCAGCGTGATCTCGAGCGGCTCGGCGCGCATCCAGTTGTGCGTGGACAGGTGCATGGGCAGGGAGTCTCCGGAAGGGACGGGGGATCGCCAGGGCTGGCGCGGATGTCTGCAGGCTCCGAGAAAGTCTAAGTCGGCCTGCGGAGCGCGGAGAAGACGCCGGCCTTCCGCGGCTCGCGATACCGGGAGGGGCGCTCGCCTGAAACGGCTCGTGGCGGCAGACTTGGGCCCGATCCCGGAGACTGCCATGCACGCCGATCGCCGCGAACTCCTCTTCACCGCCGGCGCGTTCGCGGGCGGCACGCTGCTCTCCGGCCGAGCTCCCGCTGGCGGTTTCCTGGTTCCGCGGCAGGCCACCCTGCCCGCGCCGGACCCCCCGGCGGCCAGACGAATGGGTCGGGGGGACAGCACGGCGTCGGCCCCGTTTTCGGACATCACGAGGTCGGCGCGGAAGGCGTGAGCCGCGCCCCTACTTCCCGCTGAGCTGCGCCTTCTCGCTCCCGACCTCGGAGCCCTTGACCTCTGCGCGCGGCGCGATGAATGGCTTCTCCAGCGCATAGAGCGCGAGGCGCTGCTCGATCGCGGCGGCCAGGGCCTCGTCGCCGATCGCCCGCGCGCGCTTCTCGGCGTGGTGGGCCGCGGTCACGGCGTCCGGAAAGCGTCCCGCGGCTGCGTAGGCGGCGGCGAGCGTGTCGAGCGCGTGCGGGTTCTCGCCGCCCGTCAGATCGGATGCGCGCTGGGCCAGGGCGAGGGCGCGCTCGCCGTTGCGCAGCTTTTCGTCCGGCGTGCTGGCGAGGAAGCGCGCCAGGCGAGCGGTGGGCTCCGCCTGGCCCGGCTCGAGGCGCAGCGCCTCTTCGTAGCGTTGCAGCGCGAGCTCGTCCTTGCCGTAGGCGAAGGCGAGATTGCCCAGGTGGACCAGCGGCTGGAAGGACTTCGGGGCGAGCTCGGCCGCCGCCATGTAGTGCCCGCGCGCCTCGTCCGGTCGCCCGAGCTCCTGCAGCGCGAGACCGAACTCGTCCTGGAGATCGGCGTCGCGCGGGAACTGCGCCAGCGCGGCCTCGAAGTGCGGCACGGCCTCCTCGGCTCGTCCGCTGGCGAAGAGCAGGTTCGCGAGCTTCACGTGCGCGAGCGCCCAGCCGCTCTTGTGCTCCAGGGCCAGCTCGAAGTTCTCGAGGGCCTTCTCGGGCATGCCTCGGTCGAGGAAGGTCAAGGCCAGATTGAAGTACGCCTCGGCGTAGCCCGGCTTGAGCCGCAAGGCCTCCGAGTACTCGCCCGCGGCGAGGTCCGGCCGGTTCTCCGCGCGCTGGACATTGCCCATGCCCACGTGGGCCGCGGCCATCTCGGGCTCGAGCTCGAGCGCCAGCGCGAGATGCGGGCGCGCCTCGTCGTTGCGTCCCATCTGCTGCAACGCGTCGCCGAGCGCATAGTGCGCGCCGGCATCCGTGGGCACGAGTTCCACGACGTGCGCGAGTACCGGCAGCGCGTGCTCGAAGTCGCCGAGCTTCACGAAGGCCTCGCCGAGATCGTTGTGGAACGAGGGTGTCTCGGGACTCTCGCTCACCAGGCGCTGCGCGATCTCGAGCTGCTCGCGCGCCTCGATCGTGCCCTTCGCGACGCCCGTGCGCAGGCGCGTCGAGAGGTCCTTGACCGCCAGACGCTGCTTCACGTCGGCCAGCCCCGTCTTGTCTTCGGGGATGTCGGCCTCCGCGCCCGCGGCGTAGCCGAGTGCGGCGAGCTGGTCCTGCTCCTCCGAGCTGACCTCTGCCACGTCGCTTTCGCGTTCGCCGAGCTTGGCCTCCAAACTGCGCAGACGGCCGTCGAGCTCGGCCAGCACGTCTTTCTTCGCCACCGCGAGGTTGGCGTATTCGCCGCGGTCGCTCGTGCGGTCGTAGAGCTCCACCTGCGGCGTGCGGATGTACTTCCAGCGCTCGGTCGTGAGGCTGCGCTGCGGCGCCCAGCGGTAGGCCGTCCACGGCAGGTCGGTCTCGGCGTAGCTCTCTCCCGAAGTGATCGGCTCGCCGCGCAGCGCGTGGACCAGACTGCGACCTTGTCCGCGCGTGCTCGCGAGCCCGAGCAGCTCGAGCGCGGTGGGCTGGAAGTCCTCGAGCGAGACCAGCGCGGGCACGCGGTGTCCCGCCTTCACGCCCGGCCCGGCCACGATCCACGGCACGTGCAGAACCTCTTCGTTCAAGAGATAGGCGTGCTCGGTCTCGTGGTGGTCGCCCAGGCCCTCGCCGTGGTCGGCGAGCGCGACGACGATCGTCTGCTGCTCGAGCCCGTGCTCGCGCAGGAAGTCGAGCAACCGTCCGACCTGGGCGTCGGCGAAGCTCACCTCGCCGTCGTAGCTCCCGGTTTCGGCGTTCGAATCCTTCACGTCGGGCCCGTGCGGGTACCAGGGGAAGTGCGCGTCGTAGAGGTGTACCCAGGTGAAAAAGGGTCGCGTGCCATCCTTCCCGTCGCGCTCGCCGAGCCAGGCGAGCGCCGCATCCACGACCAGGTTGCCCGGGCGGTGGGTGGAGAGCCCATCGGGCACCTCCTGCTTGTAGGCCTGCGAGAGATCGTCGTCGTAGCGCTCGAAGCCGCGCGCGAGCCCGAACTTCTCGTCCAGCACGAAGGCCGCCACGAAGGCGCCGGTGCGATAGCCCTCCTTCGACAACCGTTCGGCCAGCGTCGGCACGTCCGCCGCCAGCCTGTGCATCCCGTTCACGCGCGCGCCGTGCTGCGGCGGCAAGAGCCCCGTCATCAACGTGGCATGCGCCGGCAGCGTCATCGGCGCGGGCGTGTAGGCCTGCTCGAAGACCACCCCGCGCGCGGCCAGCGCGTCCAGCACCGGAGTCTTGGCCGCCGCGTAGCCGTAGCACCCGAGCCGATCGGCACGCGTCGTGTCGAGCGTGATCAAGAGCAGGTTGGGACGAGACGCCTCCAAGGCCGTGGACTTCGCGCAGGCGGTGAGCCCGAGGACCAGGGCCGCCATCGGCAGGCAGAACGAGACTCCTCTCAACCTGAGGTTCATCGTAAGCGATCTCGCGGCTCCAGAGGGATTCCCTGGAGCCACGTCGCGGTTGCCGATCCTAGTTGGCCTGGAACAGCCCGCCCCCGACCCAGTTGTAAGTGCCAGCCGCCGAGCGGAATTGCCCGCCGCTGACCGAGGAGAAGGGGCCGCTGGCTGTGTTGTCCCGCCCGCCGCTGACGGAGGAGTGCAACCCGGTGGCGAAGTTGTGGTATCCGCCGCTGACCGAGGAGAGGACGACACTGGCTGTGTTGTTCCACCCGCCGCTGACCGAGGAGCGGGAGCCGCTGGCCGTGTTGACTTGCCCGCCGCTGACCGAGGAGAAGGAGCCGCTGGCCGTGTTGTTGCGTCCACCGCTGACCGAGGCGAATATGTTGCTGGCCTCGTTGCCGCGCCCGCCGCTGACCGAGGAGTAGATGCCGCTGGCTTCGTTGCTGCTCCCGCCGCTGATCGAGGCGCC
>JABFRZ010000069.1 GCA_013140785.1 Planctomycetota bacterium
GCTCGAGGCCAGCCTGGGCGAGCTCCCGCTCGCGATCGAGCACCTGCACACTTGCCTCGCGGGCTACGCGGCCATCCTGCCCGCCGGCCATCCGAGCCTGCTCACGCTGCAGAACAACCTCGGCACCCTGCTCGTGCGCGCGCAGCGCTTCGAGGAAGGCGAGCCGCTGCTCGTGGCCGCGCTCGACGGCAGACGGGCGCTGCTCGGGCCGGAGAACCAGGCGACACTCACCACCGCCAACAACCTCGGCGGCGCCTGGCTCGACCTCGGTCGCGTAGACGAAGCCGAAGAGCTCCTGCGCGCAACGCGCGAAGCCCTCCTGCGCGTCTTGCCGCAGGGCCACTGGATGCCGTGCGCGACGGGCGTGCGCCTGGCGGAGTGCTGGGATCGTCAGGGGCGCGTGGAGGAAGCGCACGCTCTGGCCGAGGACAGCCTGGAGGTTCTGGAAGCGGCGCTCGGCAAGAAGGCCGAGAAGACGCTGACCGCCGCCCGGCTTCTCGCGCGCCTCGCGGAACAGCGCGGCGAGACGGAGCGCGCGGCGGAGTTGAGGGCGAAGTTCGGGGTCGGGGCCGAGTGAGGAAGGTGGAGGGCGCCGGGGCTGCCTCCATTTCGCCCTGGGCGCCCGCTCAGCGCAGCGGCGGCCCGAGCGGGCTCGACCAGAGGTCGATCACACCGGGTACACCGTGATCCGCGCGGTAGACGACGAACCCGGGAGTCGCGCGGAAGTCCCACACGAATCCGACCGGCGCGAAGAGCGTCAGGCGTTGTGCGGGCCCGCCCGCGAGCGCGACGCGGAACACGCCGTCTCCGGTGTTGTAGAGCAGCGCAGCGGCGGAGAACTCGGGCAGCCCGCGCACCGCCACACCCGGCGGAGTCACGGGCACGGCCGGCCCCGAGCCGTCCAGGGGAGCGCGCCAGAGTTTGACCGACTCTGGCGCGCCGCCGAGGATCAGGAAGAACGCAGCCGTCCCGGACGGATCGATCCGGAAGGCGAAGGCCCCGAGAAACCGTCCGGCGCCGGGCGGGCTGAGCCGCAGCGCTGCGGCGGAGCCGTCGAGGGGAGCGCTGTACAGCGCGAGGTTGCCGTCACCCAAGACGTTGGCGGCGAAGCACGCGCGCCGGCCGAGCGGGTCGAGCGCGTAGCCCTGATCCTGCACGTCGCCCGCGACGGACAGTGCAGGGTTGAGCTTGAGCGCCGCGCGCGAGCCGTCGAGCGGCACGGCGTACAGCTCGCGCACCTCGTCCCGCTCCTGGTCGGCGCGATACACGACGAAGACCCCCAGGGGATCGAGGGCGTAGTCGAGCACGTCGCCCCCCGCCACGAGCGCTGCGCTGATCCGGAGCGCGGGGCTGCTCGCGTCGAGCGCAACGGAATAGAGCTCGATCACCTCGTTCGCCGTCTGGTCGGCGCGGTAGACCACGCGCTGCCCGAGCGCATCGACGGCCTGGTCGAGCACGTCCCCGCCGGCCACGAGCGGCAGGTTCAGGCGCACGGCGTCCGCGCTGCGATCGAGCGGCCGGCTGTAGAGCTCGAAGAGCTCGTCTGTCGCCTGGTCGGCGCGGTACACGACGCGCACGCCGAGCGGGTCGAGCGCGAAGGCCTGCACGTCTCCGCCTGTGGCGAGCGGCGCGTTCAGGCGCGCGGACACCCCGCTCGCATCGAGCGTCGAACGATAGAGCTCGACCTGGTCGTTCTGGTCCTGATCGGCGCGGTACACGACGGCGGAACCGAGCGGATCGAGCGTGAAGCTCTCGACCCTCTTGTTCGCACCCAGCGCCGGGTGCAGCCGCCGGGCCGGGATCCGGCTCGCGAGCGTGCGCACGAAGAGCTCGTTGCGCCCATCGACGCTCTGGTCGGCCCGGTACACGACGCGCGCGCCGTCCGCGCTGAAGGCCCACTCCTGCACGTCGCCACCCGCGACCAGCGCACGGTTGACACGAACGGGCGGACGCGCACCGTCCAGGGGCGCGGCGAACAGCTCCGTGACCCCGTTCTCCAGCGCGTCCGCACGGTAGACGGCCCAGGCGCCGCGCGCGCCGTAGTCGGCGACGTCGCCCGCCAGCGGGCCCGGCTCGGGCGCGTTCAAGCGGATCGCCCCCGCGCTGCCGTCGCTGGGCACGAGGTAGAGGTTCCTTCTTCCGTCTCCCTCGTAGGTGAGGTAGGCGACACGGTCGCCGCGGGCCGAGAGCACGACGTCCTCGATGGTTGCACCGAGCGGGAGGGGCGCGCTCAGCCGGACCGGAGTCGCGCCGCCGTCGATGGGCACGCTGTACAACTCGAACTGCTGATCCCGCTCGAGATCGGCGATGTAGACGACGCGCCGGCCGTCCGGGCTGATGACCTGGCTCGTGAACGACAAGCCCAGGCCCGGGACCGAGACCAGCTCCCGCGCCGCAACGCTGCCGTCGATCGGCGCGCTGTAAAGAGCCATGGCTCCGAGCGCACGCTCATCGACGGCGTAGACCACCTGCCGGCCATCCGGGCTGACGAGCGGCGGCAGTTGGAACACGCTTCCGGTGGGAGACGGAAGGCTCAGACAGACCGGGGCAGCGCTGCCGTCGATCGGAACGCTGTAGACCTCGCGCCGATCCAGCACCTCTTGATCGGCCACATACAGAACGCGGGCGCCATCCGGTGAGAGCGCGAAGGCGTGCACGCTCGCTCCGGGCACGAGCGGAGCATTCATGTTCTTGGGCCGCCCGCTGCCGTCGGCTTGCTGTCGGAAGAGCTCCGGCCGAATGGCTCCGTCGGGGACGGCGCGGTAGACGAGGGTACCGCCCGCACCGACGAGCAGGTCGCCCGGAAGGGAGCTCGGGGCGGCGACGAGCAGACTGCCCGGGCTCCCGTCGAGCGGCGCGCTGCGGAGCTCCACGCTCGAGAACGACGGCCCCCCGGGAAAGAGGACGTAGTCCAGCACCATGTAGACGAATCGTGCAGCACCCGGAACCAAGGCGTGGAAGCCGATCACCCGCTGCGTCGGATCGAGGGGCAAACTGAGCTGCACGGGCATTCCACCCGCGATGGGCACGCTGAACCACTCGGTGGAGAGGCCGAGGCTCGGCGCGCGGGACTGCGAGTAGAGCAGCCAGTTGGAGTCGGGCGTGATGTCCACCTCGGACAGCGCGACGGGCCCGGTGAGCCGCACCGGCGCGCTGGAGGCGTCGAGGGGCACGCTGTGGAATCCATCGGCGTAGTACAGCGCGCGCGTGGAGTCCGGAGTCACGTACACGGTCTCGGGCAACGACGGAGTCAGCAGCACGGGCGGCGCGCTGCCGTCCAGGAGCGCACTGCGCAGCCCCTCGTCCCGGTACACGACGCGCGTCGAGTCGGGCGTGAGGGCGAACAGCAAGCTCGCCGACGAGCCTTCCGTCAGGCGGCGGCCCGCGCCGCTCGCGCCTAGGGCGCGCACGTAGAGAGCGCCGGCATGGAACGCGAGCCAGCGGCCGTCGCGGCTGAACTCGAAGCTCCCGATGGCGCCCGGCGACACGGCCTCGGGCTCGGCCCGGCCGTTCACGCGCACCGAGAACAACTGGGGGAAGTCGTCCGAGATCGTATCGGCCGCGAAGACGAGCGCGCTCCCGTCCGGGCTGAAGGTCGGTTGCGAGGCCGTGCCCGTCCCGCGTGCCTCGAGACGACTCAAGCGCGTGCCCTTCTCGGCGACCCCTGAAGCCAGCGTCAGGACTCCGACTGCAGGCAGCCAG
Organism: Planctomycetota bacterium; assembly: GCA_013140785.1. Lineage (GTDB taxonomy): Bacteria > Planctomycetota > UBA1135 > UBA1135 > JABFRZ01. The sequence continues at coordinate 3,703 of JABFRZ010000069.1, forward strand.
GCTGAAGTCTGCAGAGTCTGCAAGATCATGGGCTTCTCCCGGTCAAGCGCCGCTCCGGTCCGAATCGTTGCGGGAACCGGTCTACCACGACTCGGCGCCAGTGGGAAAGCCTGGTCGCGGCCGGGCCGTGAGCTGGGGCGCGCGCGTCATCCCGGACCGCTGAGATCCCGCAGCGTCGCGGCATCCAGCTCGTGTCCGCCCGGGAAGCGCCGCACCTCGGGTTGGCAACCCGTCGCGCGCAAGCGCCCGAGCCCCTGCTCCCACGCGGCTCGATCGATGGCCGTGTCCCCATCTCCGAGCACGAACGTCCAGCGCGTGCTTCGCGCGCGCTCGCGCTGCGGCTCGAGCTCGAGGTCCGGAGGAAACGGGCAGCCCCACAGCGTGACGCGTGTGAGCGGGGTGCTCCCGAGCAGCGCCCAGCGCGCGGCCGTCGCGCCGCCCTGCGAGAAGCCGAAGGCCTGGAGTTCGAGTGGAGCGCCGTGTTCGGCGCAGAGCTGCTGTGCCACTCGCTCGAGGTAGCGCACGTTGTCGTGGATCTCGCTCGCGCGCTCTTCCTTCGTCATCCACGAGGCGCCGATCTCGCCCGTGCCGCGCCGCAGGTAGAAGCGCGCGAGCGCCTCGGGCGCGACGAGCAGCCGTTCCGGGCGCGCGAGCGCCGTGAGCGAGTCGAGGAACGGCCCAGCGAGCTGCCCGTAGCCGTGCAGCAGGAACCAGGCCTCGCGCGCGTGGACTTGGCCCGCGCCGAGCACGTGATAGCGCGCCGTGCGCGCGACCTCGATGGTTCGTCGTTCACTCAACCGCGCCAGAGTCGCCGCGGAGTTCGCCGAGGACAAGCTTGCCGCGTCTTCCTCAGCGGCCGCGAAAACTGCTCGCGCTCGCCGAGGCCGGCGTGGCCGCCGCGCTCGGCGCGAGCCGCCGGTAGCGGATCTCCTCCATCCAGCTCGTCTGGCCGGCCTGGTAGAAGCTCCACTGCGCGGAGAACGCGTCGGAACCCTCGAGGCGCAGCAGCGCCTCGTCCATGTGGCCCTGATCGCGCGCGGCCAGGTTGGTGGCGTCGCGGAACGTGAAGCGCAGCGTGTCGGCGCCGATCTCGCTCGCGACCAGGCGCGGCTGGTTGCCGGCCACGCAGTAGTGCGTGAGCACGAGCTCGCTGCCGTCCTTGTGGAACAGCGTGAGCATGGTCTCGCCCGGATGGGCCTCGAAGTTCGTGCGCTCGAGCAGGGCCGAGCCGCGCGCGATCACCTCGAGCTCGCAGCGCGAGGTCCAGCCGGCGCTCGAGCGGCCCTCCCAGCTACCCGCGAGCGCGCACAGCTGCTCGAAGGCGAGCTGACCGGGCGAGCGCTCGACCAGCTCGACGCGGAGAGCCGACGGCACCTTCAGCGTCGCGCGCCGGCCTTGCGG
>JABFRZ010000508.1 GCA_013140785.1 Planctomycetota bacterium
CCCGCCAGCCTTACGGGCTCGCCGTCCTCGCGCTCCGCGCCTGGTGCGCTGAGAGCTTGGGCGAGCCCTTCTCCCTGATCGACAGCGAACCGAAGGAGCCCCGCCGATGAGAACCTACAGCCGAACCCGCCGCGGCAAACGCGGCGCTCGCGTCCAGCTTCCGCGCTGGTGGATCGAGCTGCGCGACTGGCGCGGCATCGTCCGCCAGTTCTCCGGCTTCACCGACCGCGACGCTTCCGCCGAGCTCGGCCGCAAGGTCGAGCGGCTTTCCGAGTTGCGCGGCGCAGGAAGGGAGCCCGATGGCGAACTGCGCACCTTCGTCGAAGGGATGCCGCCCAAGCTGCGCGAGAAGCTGGCCCGGTGGGGCATTCTTGACAAGCGGGCCGTCCTCGCCGCTCTGCCCCTCGCCGAGCTACTCGACCGCTTCCATGAGACCTTGAGTGCGCGCGGCAATACCGCACTGCACGCACGCTCGACCGTTACGCTGACGCGCCGCGTGTTCGACGCAACCGGCGCGACGTACTGGAGCGACATCGAGCCGGCCGACGTGGCGCGCGCGCTCGCGGAGATGCGCGCGGGTGGAATGTCCGTTTCGCGCTCCAACGGGCTGTTGACGGCCGCCAAGGCTTTCACGCGCTGGGCGTGGGGCGCGCGCATCGTCGCCGAGGACCCGCTGCGCGGTCTCAAGCGCGGCAACGCCAAGGTTGATCGGCGCTACCAGCGCCGCGCGCTGTCCGCCGATGAAATGCGCCACCTTCTCGACGTCACGCAGCGCGGGCCGGTGCACCACGGCCTCGACGGGTGGACGCGCGCCATGCTGTATCGGATCGCGCTCGAAACCGGCCTCCGGCGAAACGAGCTCCGCACCCTGCGCGTGGCGAGCTTCGACCTTGCGGACCCGGAACGGGCAACCGTCACCGTCCGGGCGGCGTACTCGAAGCACCGGCGCGAGGACGTGCTACCCATCATCCCGCGCACGGCGCGCGCGCTCTCCAGCTTCCTGCGAGGCCGTAGAGCCCTCGAGCAACCCTTCCCCGTTCCTGCTAACGGCGACTCCGCGGCGATGCTCCGGACCGACCTCGAGGCCGCCGACATCGACTACAGGGACGAGAGCGGGCGCGTCGTCGACTTCCACGCACTGCGGCACACCTTCGCCACGACTCTCGCGCGTGGCGGAGTCCAGCCGGCGGAGGCGCAGAAGCTCATGCGCCACGGATCGGTCGAGCTGACGCTCGGCCTCTACACGCACGTTCACGCCGCGGACGCGGCGCGATCTCTGTCGAGCGCGCTTCCCGACCTCGACACGCGCGAGGCCACGCGCGCCACCGGAACCGGTGGTGCGGAGTGTCCGTCACGGTGTCCGTCCGACGCGGCTTCGATCGGCAACGCTCGGCAATCGGCGGCCGCGCCGAAACTCGCTGGGGCCGTTGACAGCGCTCTGTGCGGGACTTCGACGGCACTTAAAATCCGAAGGCCGCAAGGCCGTGGGGGTTCGAGTCCCCCCTTCCCCACCTCGCGCGAACTAGGGCGGCGCTTTGTCCGCCGCTCAATCGACGCGCTGCATCTCGAAGACCCCGTGGTCTCCGTTCTCGGCGGTGAAGTTGGCCCGGAAGGAGTCCCCGACCACCGTGCCCGCGTAGCGGTACACGCCACCGAAGGCCTGGCCGAGATCCTGCTCGCCCTCGAAGTGCAGCACGCCGTCCTGCTCGCCAACGACATGGAACACGGTCTCGTGCGTGAAGAAGAGCAGGCTGGCGTAGGTCGAGAAGAAGCGCGCGCGGGTGTGCCCGTCGTCCACGCGCGTCATCAAGCCGCGCAGGCCGCCGGAGTGGCCGTTCCACTCGCTGCGCCACTCGCCTTTCCAGCGCCCCGGCATGCCGGCGCCGGTCCCCGGCGCGTGGCTCGTCGGCTCGTAGTTCGACGGCTCGTAACTCGACCATGCCCGCTGGAAACGGATCGCGCCGCAGCCCGTGGCCAGCAACGCGAGGGCAACGACGAAGAGGATCCGCCGCCACGCATGGGAACCGAGGACCACGCCGGGGCGAGCCCTACTCTTCCCCCATCAGCTGCGCGAGCTTGCGCGCGAAGCCCGCGGGATCCGGTGGCAGGACGCCTTCGGCCAGCAGGGCCTGGTCGTGGAGCAGCGCGGTCCAGCGCTGGAAGCGTTCGTCGTCGCCGTCGGCGAGCGCGCGCAGCTTGCGCAGCACCGGGTGCTCCGGGTTCACCTCGAGGATGCGCTTCTGCGCGGGCACGGGGTGGCCGGCGTCGCGCAGCCGGCGCTCCATGTGCGGGCTCATGCCCTGGGCTGCGCTGACGAGACAGGCGGGCGAGTCGGTCAGGCGCTCGGTCACGCGCACCTCCTGCACGCGCTCGTCGAGCACCTTGTGCATGCGCGCGAGGACCGGGGCCAGGTCCTTCTGGTGGCGCTCCTTCGCGCGCTTCTCTTCGTCGCTCTCGGGCAGATCGAGCGCGCTCTTGGCGGCCGAGACGATGCGGGTCCCCTCGAACTCGCGCAGCGCATCGCCGATCCACTCGTCGATCGGGTCGAGCTGGTAGAGCACCTCGTAACCGCGCTTCTTCAGGGCCTCGATGTGCGGACTCTGCTCGGCCGCGGCCAGGCTCTCGGCGCTGACGGTGTAGATGGCCTTCTGCTCGGCCGGCATGCGCTGCTTGTAGGCCGCGAGGCCAGTCAGGCCCTGAGCGCGCGAGCTCTCGTAGCGCAGGAGCCCGGCCATCTGCGCGCGCAGGTCGGGCTCGTGGTAGAGGCCTTCCTTCAGCACGCGCCCGAACTCGCGCCAGAATTCGAGGTAGCGCTCGCGCTTCTCCTTCTTCCCGTCGCGCTCGATGTCGGTTTCGCCTTCCTTGGCGAGCTCCTCGAGCAGGGCCAAGGTCTTCGCCACGACTTGCTTCTGGATGAAGCGCGTGGTCGCGTCGCGCTGCAAGACCTCGCGCGAGACGTTGAGCGGCAGGTCCTCGCTGTCCACCACGCCGCGCACGAAGCGCAGCCATTCGGGCAGGATCTCCTGCGCGTCGTCCAGGACGAACACGCGCTTCACGAACAGACGCACGCCGCCCTGCTTGCGCTCGACCAGGTCGAGTGGCGCGCGGCTCGGCAGGAAAAGCAGCCCCGTGAGCTCGTGCGTGCCCTCGACCTTGAAGTGCGTCCAGGCCAGCGGCTCGGCCCAGTCGTGGCTGGTGTGCTTGTAGAACTCGACGTACTGCTCGCGCGTGATCTCGCTCTTCGGGCGCGTCCACAGCGCGCGCGCGGCGTTGAGCGTCCGCCACTCCGGCTTCTGCGCCTTCCCGTCGTCGCGCTCGACCAAGAGGCGGATCGGCCAGCGCACGTAGTCGCTGTACTTGCGCACGACCGCGCTCAGCGGCCACTCGTCGAGGTACTCCTTGGCGTCGTCCTTCAGGTGCAGCAGCACGTCCGTGCCGCGCCCGGCGCGACTGCCCGGACGCACCACGAAGTCGTTCTTCGCCTGGCTCTCCCAGACCCAGGCCTCGTCGCTCCCGGCCTTCTTCGAGTCCACCGTCACGGTGTCGGCCACCAGGAAGGCCGAGTAGAAGCCCACGCCGAACTGGCCGATCAGGGCCACGTCCTTCTTCTGCTCGGCCGAGAGCGACTGCATCAGCCGCTTCGTGCCCGAGCGCGCGATCGTGCCCAGGTTCTCGATCAGCTCCTCGCGCGTCATGCCCACGCCGTTGTCGCGCACGGTCAGGGTGCCGGCCTTCTTGTCCACCACGAGCTCGATCCGGAGCTCGCCGTCGTCGCCGAGCAGCCCCGGCTCGGTCAGCGCCCGCAGGTTGAGCTGGTCGAGCGCGTCGCTCGCGTTGCTGATCAGCTCGCGCAGGAACACCTCGCGGTGGCTGTACAGAGAATGGACGACGATCGAGAGGACTTCGTTGACCTCGGCCTGGAAGGCGTGTGTCTCGGCGGTCGCGCTCATGCTTGGAGAGGGGGTGCTCGGGGGCCGTGCTCGGATCCAGGGGGCGAACAGGATCGCGGCCCCGGCCGCGGCGCGCAAGGCGCCCGCGCTCCGCAGCCCGATGATTCTCCCGGAAAGGCCCGACACCCCGAGCCTCCGTGGTGTGGGAGGATGCGAAAGCGAGCCGAGCATGCAGCCGACATTCGAGATCCGGGAGCTCCTGAACGAGTCGGGCTGGTTGCGCGGCCTGGCGGCGAGCCTGGTCGGGGATCCGGCGCTGGCGGATGACCTGGTGCAGGACACGTGGCTGGCGGCGCTGCGGCACCCGCCGCGGGCGGGGCGGGACGCGCGGCCGTGGCTCGCGCGCGTCGTACACAACCTCGCCCGCAATACCCGACGAGACGGAGCGCGACGCGCGGCGCGCGAGGAGTTCGCGCACGAGGAGCGTTTCGAGTCCAACCCGGAAGCGCTGGCAGAGGTCGCGGAGGCGCAGCGGTTCCTGGCCGAGGCCGTGACGTGCCTCCCCGAGGAGCTGCGCGCGGTGATCGTGCTGTGCTACTTCCAGGGCCTCGACTCGAGCCGGGCGGGTGAGCGACTCGACCTCTCGGCGAGCGCGGTGCGCACGCGCCTGCAAGCGGCGCTCACGGCGTTGCGCGCGGATCTCGATCGACGCACGCCCGGCGGTCGCGAGGCGTGGGCAGGGATACTGGCGGGGTTGGCACGGACGAGCGCAGGGGCCGTCGGAACCGCGGCAGCGGCCGCCGTGACGGAGAGCGCGCTGCTCGGACCCTGGGCGCTGGCGCTGGTGGCGGGCGCGGCTGCGGTCGGGCTCGCGGTGATCGTCGTGAGGGGCGAGCGGCGCAACGAGAGCGAAGGAGAGCGTATTACCCTCGGCACGCCCGGCACGCCTTACGCTCGCGGCACGACCGGCGCTGCCGAACCCGCCCGCCCGGCGCAACCCTATCGTGCCTCGGAGCCCGAGCTCGAGGCCGACGCGCGCGAGGTGCTGCCGCTCGATTCGAACGTACAGCCGAAGGCGGCGCCGGCTCCCGCCCAAGTAGCTGCGCGGATCTCGGGCACGATTCGCGTCGACGGCCGGCCGCCTGAGTGGCCGCTGGCCGTGAGCCTCGCCCCGACGCTTCCACCGGCGGACCCGGACGGCCGGCGCGC
>JABFRZ010000541.1 GCA_013140785.1 Planctomycetota bacterium
GCCTTGCGGCGCGCGCGCGCCGCAAGGCGCTGCTTGCTGCACCCGGCGAGGTCCAGCGTATTCTCCTCGAAGGCGGCAAGTGCGCCCGCGCGCGGGCGCGCGCGACCGTCGATCGTTGCTACCAGGCCTGCGGCCTGCGGTGAACTCCATGCGCTCCATCCGCATTCGCTCCACCACCCTCGTCGCTTTCCTCAGCCTGTGCCTCGGCCTGACGCCGGCCTGTCTGCGCACGGCGAAGCCCGAGCCCGCTGGATCCACGCCGCCCGTCCCGGCCGGGTGGACCGACGCCTTTAGGCAAGAAGCGGTGCTGGTAGCCGACGAGATCGTGATCGAGGGGCCGAGCGACCTGATCGACCACGTGGTCCTGCGCCCGGATCCCGAGACGAATGTGTACACCTCCAAGACCATTTCCGCGGGCCTGCTGCAGGAGCTCAGCGCGCGGGCGGAGACGCGCCTGGAAGTGCGCGGGCAACTGGACGCCTGGTCCCTGGCCGCGTTCCAGAAGATCACCGTGCTGCAGCGGCCAGGCGATGTGCCCGTGACCGTGCGCGCCCGCGGCAACGCCTACTGGGCCCCGGCCGACGGCAGCGATGAGCGTCGCCAGGACCAGCTCGTCTTCCAGGGCGTGCGCGGACAGTGACGTGAAGCGCGCGGTTCGAGCGGGAGGGCGGCTCTTGGCCGTGCTCGCACTCGCCACCGCGTGCGGAGCGACGCGCGCGTATGTGGCCGAGCCCGGGGCCTACGACCGCGTGCCCGCGACCTGGCGGCAAGATCTGGCCGCCGCGCGCCTCGCCTTCGAGCGCGGCGACGCGCACACGGCCTACGCGCGCGTGGCGCCGCTCACACTCCAGCAAGAGGCCATCCTCCCGGTGCGGCTCTTCCTGCAGGAGATCGAGCTCGCCTTGCTCGCGGACGAGGGCCGGGTCGGCGACCTGACGGCGAGCTCAGGGGGTAACTCGGGGGGCGAGGCGCGCGCCGTCCTGGCGCGCTTCTACGAGGAGCAGGCCGAGGCCCGGCCGCGGGCGGAGGCCTACGTACTGGCCGCGCGCTTGTGTCGCGACGGCGAGCAGGCGCTGACCTTGCTCGACGAGGCCGACACGATCGACCCGCGCTGCGTGTGGGTCCACTACGCGCGCGCCTGGTGGCGCTACGGCCTGCGGCGTTTCAAGGAGGCACGCGCCGCGCTGCGCACCGCGCTGCGCCTCGACCCTGGGCACCTGCCGAGCGTGCGGCTGCAAGCGACCTTGCTGGCTGGGGCGGGCGAAAGCGATGCCGCCGCCGACGCGCTCGAGGTGTGGCTCGAGCGCACGGCCGATGACCCGCTGTACTCGGGGGCCGAGCGCGCCGATGCGTTGCTCGACCTGGCCGCGCTGCGGGTCCTCTTGGACGAGCCCGGCGAAGCGCTCGCGCTGCTCGAGGACCTCGATCCGCGCGCAGTGCGTGACCCGGTTCGGGCCGAGGAGGTGCGCGCCGCGGCCCACGAGGCGCGCGGCGAACTCACGCACGCACTGGAGGCCGTGCGCCGCGCCAGTGCGCTGCGTCCGAGCGAACTCCTGCCGCTCGTGCAACAGGCCATGCTGCTCGAGAGCGCGGGCGACGCCGAGGGCGAGCGCAAGTCATGGCTGAAGCTGCTCGAGATGATCGCGAGCAACGAGGCCGTGCAGGAGGGCGAGGACCTCTCCAGCATCGACTTCTCGGCGGCCCTGTTCCGGCTGCAAGCCCATGCGCGCCTCGCGCGCCTCGGAGCGGCGGGGGAGGCCGCCGCGCCCACGACCAGCGAACCATGAAGGCCGTCTTGTGAAGGCAGTCGTGCAGCGCGTCACACGCGCCGAGGTGCGCGTGGCCGGGGAGTCGGTGGGGCGCATCGAGCACGGCCTCCTGGTCTTGCTCGGCGTGATGCGCGGCGACGACCAGGCCTGCGCGCGACGCTTCGCCGACCGCATCGCGCGCTGGCGCTGCTTCGGCGACGAGCACGGACGCATGAACCGTGACCTGCGGGAGATCGCGGGCGGGGCGCTGGTCGTGAGCCAAGTCACTCTCGCCGCAGACGGCAAGAAGGGCCGTCGGCCGTCGCACGACGCGGCCGCCGAGCCGGAGACGGCGCGCGCGCTCTACGAGGGCTTCGTGCGTGCGCTCGAGGAGCTCGGCGTGCCGTGCCGCCAGGGTGTGTTCGGTGCGGCCATGGAGGTCGAGCTGGTCAACGATGGCCCGGTCACATTCAGTCTCGAGGAACATCCCTGAGGGCGCTCCTGCTGATCTCGGGCGCAGCGATGTCCCGCCTCGGTCCCCAGGTCGTGCCGTCGCCACAAGTTCTTGCTTGACATGGAGATGGTACCGGTATCATGGGGGCCAAGAGTCGTTCCAGACCCGCGACCGGGTCTCGCGGACCGCTTCGTCTCCAGCCCGCGCGTCAGCCGCCGCCCGACCCTGAACCCGAGTTCCATGCGAGGAGGATCCGCGCCATGAGCAGCGACGGCATCCACACCACCACCAAGAAAGAGCTGGTCGGGCGCATCGCCGACCAAACCGGCCAGACCAAGGTCGTGGTGAAGCAGGTCATGCAGGCCTTCCTGGACGAGATCGTCGAGGAGCTGGCCCATGGCAACCGCCTGGAGTTCCGCGAGTTCGGAGTGTTCGAGGTCAAGGAGCGCCGCGCGCGACGCGCCCAGAACCCGCGCACGCTCGAGAAGGTCGATGTCCCGGCCAAGCGCATCGTCAAGTTCAAGGTTGGCCGCGAGATGCGCGCCAAGGTGTGCGACGAGCCGCGCTCTCCGCAGCGCCCCGAGCCGAAGGGGAGCGCCAAGGAAGTGCGCCCCGAGTCCGCCCCGGCGCCGCGCCAGCCCTCGCGCCCGACGAACAACTCGCCGTTCTAGTGTCCCGAGTCAGAGTTCGTCGACAAATACCGGCCCCTCGCGGCGCCGGCGTCGTTGCGTCTCCTCCGAGGGTTGTTGCGCTGACCCGCGTCGTCGGCGCGCCTGGCCAGCACCGCTGCGAGGCTCGGTCTTTGTCACCGAACTTCTGACTCATGACACTAGCGGCTAGCTGCTAGCGTGCCGCCAGCTTCGCGGGCGAGGCCGAGCGCTCGATCGCCTGCTGCACGTCGGCCAGCAGATCGTCCACGTGCTCGATGCCGACCGAGAGGCGCACGAGACCGTCGGACAGGCCGGCCTTCTTGCGCTCCTCGGGCGGGATGCTCGCATGGGTCATGCTCGCGGGCACCTCGACCAGCGATTCGACGCCGCCCAGCGACTCGGCCAACGTGAACAGCTCGGTCGCGGTGGCGAAGGCGTTCGCGGCTGGGGTGCCGCCGGAGAGCTCGAACGAGACCATGCCGCCGAAGGCCTTCATTTGGCGCGCGGCAAGTTCGTGCTGCGGGTGCGTGCTCAGGCCCGGGTAGTACACCTTCTCGACCAGCGGGTGCTGCGTGAGCGCCTCGGCGATGCGCTGCGCGTTGGCGCAGTGGCGCTCCATGCGCAGCGGGAGCGTCTTCACGCCGCGCAGCACCAGGAACGCGTCCATCGGGCCGAGCTGGCCGCCGACCGCGTTCTGGTAGAAGGCGAGCTCCTTGCGCAGTTCCTCGTCGTTGCCGATCAGCGCGCCCGCGACCACGTCCGAGTGCCCGCCGATGTACTTCGTGAGCGAGTGCAGCACGAGATCCGCGCCGAGCTCGAGCGGGCGCTGCAGGTAGGGTGTCGCGAAGGTGTTGTCCACGACCGTGAGCACGCCGCGCTTCTTGGCTAGGGCCGCGAGCGGCGCGAGGTCGCAGATCGAGAGCAGCGGGTTGGTGGGGGACTCGAGGAACAGGTAGCGCGTGCTCGGGCGCAACGCACGCTCGAGCGCGGCTTGGTCGCTCGCCTTCACGAAGTCGAAGGCGATCCCGAAGTGCTCGAAGCAGCGCTTGAAGAGCCGAAACGTGCCACCGTAGAGGTCGTTGGTCGCGAGCACGTGGTCGCCGGGTCGCAAGCGGTGGCACAGTGCGTTGGTCGCGGCTAGGCCGGAGGCGAAGGCGAGGCCCCACTTGCCGCTCTCCAGCGCCGCGAGGTTGTCCTGCAGCGCGGTGCGCGTGGGATTCGAGGTGCGCGAGTACTCGTAGCCGGCGCGCGGCTTGGCCGGCGCGTCTTGCTCGAAGGTGCTCGAGAAGTAGACCGGCGTCATCACCGCGCCGTTGTTCGGGTCCGACTGCTGTCCGGCGTGGATCGCCAGGGTCTCGAAGCGCAGGCGGCGGGGCTTGTGGGGCTTCGACTTCTCGTGCTTCTCCATGCCGAGGAGTGTAGCTCTCCGCGCGAGCGCCGCGAGCGACCCTACAATCCCGCGCTCCCGACATGCAGCCTGACAGCGAGAAGCGCCCCGCGGAGCGCCTGGCGCGCTTCGCGGCCGAGGCCCTGGATTGGCCCGCCGTACGCGAGGTGCTGCGGCGCTTCGTGGTCGCCCCGCTCGGGCAGCGTGCGCTGGACGAGCTCGCCCCGCGCACGAGCGCAGAGGCTCGCCTGGCGCTGGAGCGCGCGCGCGAGCTGCACGGCCTCCTGCTGGCAGAAGGAGTGGAGCCGCCGCTCGGTGGCGCCAGCGACCCGCGCGGGGTGCTCGATCGCGCCGAGGAGTTCCAGCGCACGCTGGACGGCGACGAACTCGCGCAAGTCACGCGTTTCCTGCATGCGCTCGAGGACGTGTACGTCTGGCTGGCGGCCCGGCGGGCGCGCCTCCCGCAGGCCAGCGCGCTGTTCGTACGCCTGCCGGACCTCGTGCCGCTGCGTGAGGAGCTCGAGGCCGCGCTGGACCCGAAGGGCCGCGTCAGGGACGACGCCTCGCCGCAGCTCGCGCGTCTGCGCGTCGGCATCGCCTCCCTGGAGCAGGCCATCACGCGTACGCTGCAGGCGCTGTTGCGCGACCGCGAGCTGCAGAGAGCCGTGGCCGAGGGTCACGCCGGGCGCGTCCACCGCCGCGGTGGCCGCCCGGTGCTCGCGCTGCGAGCGCAGTACGCCGCGCGCGTGCCGGGGATCGTGCACGACCGCTCGCAGACGGGCGAGACGGTGTTCGTCGAGCCCGAGGCGGTAGTCAAGCACGCCAACGCGCTCTCGGAGCTCGA
>JABFRZ010000308.1 GCA_013140785.1 Planctomycetota bacterium
AGACCGGCACGCCGGTCTCGGCCGCGAAAGCGGCGGCGTGCCAGGCGTCCCAGCAGCCGTGCGACACGACCGCGTCCATGCCATAGCGCAGCTTCCACATGCGCACCGCCGCGGCGATGCCCTCGGCGCTGGCGCAGTGGATCAGCACCGGCAGCTCCCCGCGGTGGGCCTTCATCAGGTTCTCGAGCTTCCAGTCGTCACGTCCGTCGGCCGCGAGCTCGGCGGCGCGGTCGTTCAGGTACTCGAGGTTGAAGGCCAGGCCGCACCAGCTCGAGCCCACGTCGCCGGCGCCGCGCTGCGGGTTGAAGTTCTGGGCGATCTTCATGCCGCCCGGGTCGCGCAGCACGATCTCCTCGTAGCCGGCATCGCGCTCGGGCTTGTAGAGCGTGCCGAAGCCGCTCACGCTCGAACCGCTGCCCGGGATGCCGAAGAGCGTAGTCACGCCCGCGGCGCGCGCGTGCTCGAGCTGCTCCTCCCACGGATCGATCGCGGGCCGCGCGCGCAGCTCCGGGTTGAGCGGCCGCACCGTGTCGTTCAGGTCGTGCCAGCCCTTGGCGTGGATGTGCGTGTGCAGATCCACCAGCCCCGGCCAGACCCACTGCGCGCGCGCATCGAGCTCCGCGTACCCGGCCGGGACCGCGACCAGCGCGCCGGCGTAGGCGATCTTGTCGCCGCGCACGAGCACGAGCCCCGGATCGAAGACGCGGTCGCTCTCGTCCATCGTGAGGAGCTTGCCCACGACCAGCGCGAGGCCGTGCTCGCCGGGTGCGAGCGCGTCGAGCGGCCCGGTTGGCGCGTGTAGCGCGCTCGCGCTCGTGCGACAGCCTGCCAAGAGCACGGCCAGCGGCAAGGCGAGCGGGTAGCGGCGTTCCACGATCCGCATCCCTACCAGCGCCGCCCGTCGCGCTCGGCGTCGTAGGCGCGGCGCCCGTTCACGAACACCAGGCGGATGCTCGTGCGCGGATCGACGGGATAGCCGTCGCACACGAGGATGTCCGCGTCCTTGCCAGCCTCGAGCGAGCCCACGCGCGCGTCGATCTTCGCGGTGCGCGCCGGCACGATGGTCAGGCCGCGCAGGGCCGCGAGACCCGAATCGTCCAGGCCGTAGTGCACGCCCATCGTGGCCTGCACGAGCAGCTCCTCTTCCGGCACGAAGGGCGAGTCGGTGTTGAAGCCGAGATCCTTCTGACCGAGCTCCTGCCAGCCGGCCGCGAGCCCGCGCACGCCCTCGTGCTTGTTGCGCGCCCAGTTGATGAAGCCGCGGTTGTAGACGTGGTCCACGTTGCGCGGGCCGATGATCGCGGGCACGCCCTCCTTGACGGCCTCGGGCGCCGCCAGCCAGCCGCCGATCTCGGAGTGGTCGGTGAAGACCGGCAGGTCGAACTCGCCCGCGATCATGGTGATGGTCATCAGCACGACCTGGTACACCTGGGTGTGCACCGAGATCGCGATCTGGTTCCCGACCAGGTCGCGGAACACGTCCCACTCGATGTTGCGGCGCGGCTCGGGGCCCTTGCCTTCTGCGTGCGCTTTCCAGCGCTCGGCGTAGGCGACTCCGCGGCGCAGCGCGGTGCGCGTGTTCCAGTTCTCGAAGGACATGGCCACGCCCGGCCCCCACGACTCGGGGTTGCCCCACTGCGCGATCTTCAGCGAGCCCGGATCGCGCACCAGGTTCTCCTCGTAGAAGTTGAAGGCCGACTTCACGAGCACGCCCTGGCCGCCGATGTTCGTGCCCGAGCCGGGGATGTAGAGCACGGTCGTGACCCCGCCCGCGATGGCCTGGCGCATCTCCCACACCCACGGCTCGACCGCGGCCGAGGCGCGCAAGCCCGGGTTGGCGAGGTAGACCATGTCGTTGAGGTCGTTGACCCCCGCGAACAGGTTGGCGCCCGCGGCGTGGCAGTGCAGGTCGATGAAGCCCGGCGCGAGCCAGGCATCGCCGAGGTCGAGCAGCTCGAATCCGGCGGGCACCGCCAGCTCGTCGCGTGAGCCGACCGCCTGGATCTTGCCGTCCTTGACGAGCACCACCGCGCGATCCACGACCTGCGGGCCCTCGTAGGGACAGGTGAGCACCTTGGCGGCCAGCAGCGCGAGTCCGGAGCCGCCCTTGTCGCCCGCTTCGGGCGCATCGCCGCCGGAGATTCCGCCTCCAAAACTTCCGCTTCCAGACAGCGCGAGAGCGATCGCCAAGAACATCACGGAGCCTCCACTTCCTCGCCGTTGACCCAGGTGCGCAACACGCTCGTGGCGGGGTCGAGCGGCGGGCCGTCGAGCAGGAGCACGTCCGCGTCGAGCCCGCTCGCGAGCCGGCCGATGCGCGCGTCCAGGACCATCATGTCGGCCGCGTCGGCCGTCAGGGCGCGCAACGCGCCCTCGGGACTCATGCCGTTCGCGATGGCGTAGGCGGCGCGCAACGGCAGGTCGATCGCGCCCTCCTCGGCTTCCGACAGGAACGCCACGCGGATGCCGGCGTTCTGCAGCTCGGAGTAGGGCGTGCGGTAGTCGGTGCCGCGCTTGGGCTCGGACGCGACCACGGTCGGGGAGAGCAGCACGCCCGCGACCTTGCCCACGATCTCGTCGAGCACGAGGTGAGCCTCGTTCGCCCCGTGCAGCACGGGACGGATGCCGACCTCGGCGAAGGCCTGGACGCAAGGCACGATGTCGATCGCGCGCGTGACCTCGACCACGATCGCGGCTTCGCCCTCCATCGCGCGCCGAAGGGGTTCCAGCTTCTCGTCGAGCTTGGGCGCCTTGGGCTTGCCCTTCGGCGACTGGACCGGCTCTTCCTTCTTGGGCGCGCGTTCGGGGCGCTTGGCGACGAGGTAGTCCTTGGAAGCGCGCGCGAGTGTGAGCTCGAGTGTGGTGCCGGCGAAGACGAGCTTCGCGGCGAGCTTCTCCTCTTTCAGCTCGCCCGTGAGCTCGATCCAACCCTTGCTGCCGAGACCGGAGACCGAGAGGTAACGTCTCTCGCGGTCGAACCAGCCCTCGATCTCGACCAGCGTTCCGGAGGCCGCGTCGCAACGCAGGTTGCCCTCCAGGGCGGCGCTCTCGCCGGACTTGAGGAGCTTGACGCGTAGCCTCAGCGGGACCGCGGGCGCCGCGGCGGGAGGCACGAGCTCGGCCTGCCACAGGCCGGTGATCGGATCGGGCTCGAGCGGCTCGGGCTCGCCCTTCTTCTTCTTCTTGGACTTCGAATCCTTCTTGTCGCCCTCGTCCTTCTTGTCGTCCGTCTTCTCGTCCTTCTTCTCCGCCGTCTTCTCGTCGGTGGGCTTCTCGTCTTTCTTGTCGCCTTCACCCGACTTGGCGTCGGCGGACTTCTCGCCTTCCTTCTGCTCCTTTGCTTCCTCCGAGACGACGGGCGCGACGGATTCCGGCGGCGGCGTCCAGCGCGCTATGGCCTCTTCGTATTCGCGCCACTTGGCGGAATAGTCCGCTGCCTTGGCGAGCAGCGCGCGCACGCTCTGGCCCGAGCGCAGGCGATTCGCGTCTTCCCAGCGCAGTCGCAACGCCACCGGATCGCCGACGACCTGGCGCTCGAGCTCGCTCGCGGCTGGCTTGTAGGCCATCACCGGCGCGCCCGTGTCGCTCGCCCCGCGCGGCGTGAGCACGACCGTCGTGATGCCCTCGCGCGCCACGCGACGATCGACCTCGTCGCCCGGTTCGACCAGCGCCGCGAGCGCGAAGTCGGTGCCCGGCACCTTGCGCGAGCCCTCGAGCCCGAGGTGCCCGAAGGCGTCGATCATGCCCGGCATGCAGCTCTTCCCGCGCACGACCGTCGCGCCGCGCGGGTGCGAAACGCGCGTGCCAACCTCGCGGATGCGGCCGTCCTGCATCAGCAGCTGGCCCGGGCGCAGGATGCTGCCGTCGCCCACGTGGAGCTCGTCCACCTCGAGCACCGTGGCGCGCGGCTCGCGGTAGCTCTCGTCGCCGCTCTTCCCGTCGTGGGCCTTCCACACCAGGGCACCTTCGACCCACGTAGCCAGCACACTCGTGCCCGCCTCCAAGGGATCGCCGTTGAGCACGCACAGGTCGGCGTCCTTGCCCTCGCGCAGGCTGCCCACGCGCTGGGCGACGCCCAGCATCTCGGCCGGCGCCAACGTGATTGCGCGCAGCGCCGCGGCACGTTCGAGTCCGCCGCGCGAGGCCAGGCGCGCGGCGAACAGGAGGTCGCGCGGCGAACTGCCGGTGATGGCTACGCGCACGCCAGCCTGCACGAGCTTGGCCGGCACGTCGAGCGCGAGCCAGCGCTCGTCCTCGCCCTTGCCGCGGTCGAGCGACTGCGCGTTGGGCCAGTAGGGCAGGCGGTAGACGACCGGCACTCCGGCCGCTGCGATCTCGGAGGCGAGCTCGCCGGCGGCATCGGCGCGGTCCAGGATCAGCGGCACGCGGCGCTCGGCGGCGAAGGCGAGCACGGCGCGGATCTCGGCGGCGTCCACGGCGGCGATGCGCAGCGGGATCTTGGCGGCGAGCGCGCGCGCCAAGTCGGTCGGAGCGCGGCGGCCGTACTCTGCGACCACGGCCGGATCGGCAGGCCGCGCGGCCCCGTCCATTAGCTCGCCCAAGGCCACGATCGCACCCATGGTCGTGCGCGGGAGCTGCGGGCGGGCGTAGCCGAGCTCGACATCCACCATCACCGGCACCGGCGGCTCCCAGAAGCCCGGCGTCGCGCGCGCGCTCGCGTCGATCGCCCCGTGGACCGCGGCCGCGGCGTTGAGCACGCGTCCGGCCTCGCGCGCGCCCGCGAGCTTCACGACCGCGCCGGTGCCGGCGATCAGGCGGTTCTCGGCCGGGGTGATGTAGGCGCTGGTCACGCCGCCCGCCAGCGCGTCGCCGTAGACCCGGTAGGAGTCGAAGCCGTCGAGCGCCGAAAGCGACGGTTCGGCGGTTCGGTCGCTCGGGAGGCCGAGGGCGTACGAACTCATGGCCGCCACCAGGCCGGGCACGATGACGGCGTCGGGACCGTAGTCCACCAGCGTCGCGTCGGGCGGGAGCTCGAGCTCGCTGCCGACGGCCTGGATCCGGCCGCCCTTGATCAGGATCGTGCCGCCGCGCAGGACGCGCCCCTCTTCGAC
>JABFRZ010000007.1 GCA_013140785.1 Planctomycetota bacterium
GTTCGCCGGCGCTGGCGCTGCTCGGCACACGCGCGGACGAGCCCGCGGACTGGCTGCGCACCGGACAGGCCCTCGCGCGGATCCTCTTGCTGGCGCAGGTCGAAGGCGTGTCGGCGTCCTTCCTGAACCAACCCATCGAAGTCCCGGAGCTGCGCTCGCGGGTGCGCGAGCTCACCGGCCGGTCGGGCCATGCCCAGCTGCTCCTGCGCATGGGCTATGGTCCGGAACTCCGGCCGACACCGCGGCGTCCGGTCGAAGAGGTCTTCGTTGCTGATGCCGAGCCATAGCGGGGGCTGACTGTCACGGATCGGGACGCAGAGCGGCGTGTGTCCGGGTCGTTTCCCTCTCCCGACGACTACGCAGCGCGGCCGCCCTTTCTGCGAACTCTGCCGCATGCGCCGAGCCGGCATGTCGAGCGAGAATCACCGCCATGCGCCTGAAGTCCAACCTGCGTCGCGCGCTGATCACGCTGGTTGTCCTGGGAGTGGGGGTCCAGTTCGTGCCCTACGGCCGGAACCACGCCGCCCCGCCCGTACTGGGAGAACCCACCTGGGATTCGGCGCGCACGCGCGAGCTGGCGCGGCGCGCGTGCTTCGACTGCCACAGCAGCGAGACGCGCTGGCCTTGGTACACGCATGTCGCTCCGGTGTCGTGGCTGGTCCAGCACGACGTCGATGAGGGGCGCGCGGTCTTGGACTTCACGGCCTGGACACGGCCGTCCGAAGAGGCCTCCGAATCGGCCGAGAGCGTGCTCGAGGGCGAGATGCCGCCGCGGCCGTATCTCTGGCTCCACCCCTCGGCTCGTCTGGATGCCGCCGATCAAGACGCGCTCGTGCAGGGCCTGACCCGGACGTTCGGCTCGGAGGCCACGGGGCGAGACGGCGAGGGCGACGGCGAGGGCGACGGCGAGGACGAGCAGGATGGCTAGCCCGCATCATCCATGAAGCTCCGGCGTAACGCCGCGACGGTTGCCTTGGCCGGGAGTCTCCGATGAAGCTCCAATCCGACACGCTCGAGGCCTACTCGCCGGACGAGATCGCCCGCCGCGTCGAATCGATGGGCGTGCGCAAGGCGCGCGCGGACACGACGACCGTGCTCGTCCTGGCCGTGCTCGCCGGAGCCTTCATCTCCCTCGGCGCGCTCCTCTACACCGTGGTCGTGACCGGGACGAGCCTCGGGTTCGGCGCGACGAGACTCCTCGGTGGGCTCGCCTTCTGCCTCGGCTTGGTCCTGGTCGTGCTCGCCGGCGCGGAGCTCTTCACCGGGAACAACCTGATCGCCATGGCCTGGGCGTCGCGCCGCATCACCCTGCCCGAGCTCCTGCGGAGCTGGGTGCTGGTCTACGCTGGCAACATCGCCGGCGCCCTCGGGACGGTCGTGCTCGTGCTGCTCGCGGACGTCGCTGGGCTGGGCGGGGGAAGCGTGGGCGAAACCGCCCTGGCCATCGCCCGCGCCAAGGCCGAACTCACGCCGCTGGCGGCTTTCGCGCGCGGGATCCTCTGCAACGCCCTGGTGTGTCTGGCGGTGTGGCTGGCCATGGGCGGCCGGACGCATGCGGACAAGCTGCTCGCGCTCCTGTTCCCGATCGCTGGATTCGTCGCGCTCGGCCTCGAGCACTCCATCGCAAACTGGTTCTTCCTGCCCTACGCGATCGCGCTCGAGGGGCCGCTCGCGAGCGATCTCTGGGGCGGCGCCGCGCTCAACCTCGCCCTCGTCACGGCTGGCAACGTGCTCGGCGGCACCGTGCTCGTGGCGGGTGTGTACTGGCTCGCCTACCTGCGCAGGTCATGCGCCTGACGGCACTCCGCGCGCGAAGGCGTGCGCGAGTCAGTCCTGCCCTCCAGCTCGATCAGTCTGTCGAAAACGCGCGCGGCCAGGTCCTCGGCCGCGCCTGCGCTGGTGTCCAAGCGAAGCACGTGGCCGCCGGGAACCTCGTCGAGGGCTTCGAAGGCCGCGCGTGCGTGCAGGTAGGTCTCGAAGTCGGCGTCGGAGGCACCGCCGCTCACGGCGCGCGCGGTCATGCGTGCGCGCACGACCTCCTCGGACGCGTGCACCTGCACGAAGCAGTAGGGGACGCCCAGACGCGCCGCAGCATCCACGAAGGGCCGGCGGAACTCGCGCCGTGCGAAGCTCGCGTCCACCACCGCCGAACGGCCGGTGCGCAGCGTGCGCACGGCGTCGTCGAGCAGCGAGCGGTAGGTACGCTGCTTCGACTCGCTCGTGTAGAGCCCCTGGCCCCAGTCCGCGCGCGCCGAGGTCTCGGCGGCGATCCCCGCCAGCCGCTTGCGGCGCTCGTCGCTGTGGAACACGGCCGCGCGTAGAGGACGCGCGAGGTGTGTTGCCAGGAAGGTCTTGCCCGTCGCCGGCAGGCCCGCGAGCAAGACGAGCGCGGGCGGCAGCTCGTAGCCGAGGGCGAGCTGGAGGTAGCGCATCGATTCGCGCCGCAGCTCCTCGCTCGCTTCGCGCGTGAGGCCGGACGCACGCGTCGAGAGCGCCGCGACCTTGGCGCGCACGACGGCGCGGTAGCCCTTGTAGAAGGAGAGGAGTAGCGCGATCTCGTGGTCGCCGGACTCCTCGCCGTAACGCCACGCCAGGTAGGCCGCGAAGCCGGGATAACCGCGAGAATCGAGGTCCATGGCCAGGAAGGCCAGGTCGTTCGCCACGTCCAGGCAACGGAAGCGGCGGTTGAACTCGATGCGGTCGTAGATGACGAAGCCCCCCGGCATCCCGCAGACGTTCTCGGCGTGCAGGTCGCCGTGGCCCTCGCGAATGCGGCCCGCGGCAACGCGGCGCAAGAGCAGCTCGCGTTGCTGCGCGAGGAAGCCGCGCGCGCGCACGCGCAGGAAGGCGTGCTGCGTGGCCGTGAGGATCGCGAGCGTGGGCTGCGGCCCCGCCGTCACGTGCTCCACGAATGGCGCGAGCTGCTCGAAGTTCTCCTCGATGCTGACGCCGATGCCGGCGGGGGTACCGAACTCATCGATGCCCGGGCCGGTGGGGGCCGCACGGTGGAACTCGGCCAGGAGCTTGGCCAGCGCATTCATCTGGGCGTTGTCGATCACGCCGTGCTCGAGCAGCCGCGCCAGCATGAGCTCCGCCGGCAGCCGCACCATCTCGACCGCGTATTCGACGATCTCGCCGTCGCCCGCGCCGCCGATCACGAGGTGCCCGTCCGGGCCGCGCCGGATGGAAACGATCCCCAGGTGCACCCCCGGCGCGAGCCGTGCGTTCAGGCGCACCTCCTCCTCGCACAGGAAGCGACGCTGCTCGAGCGTGGTCGAATCGATGAAGCCGAGCTCGAGCGCCTGCTTGAGCTTGTAGACACGCTCCCCCGCGAAGAAGAGCAGCGAGATCAGCGTGCGGCGCGCTTCGATGCGCCCGACCGGACGCGCGTACGCCTCTGGCCGCGTGAGCTCGGACAGGAGCCACTCGTTGCGCTCGTTCCGCGCGCCGGAAGCGGGCTCGGCGATCACGGCTGTTCGGCTCGCTCGCCGGCTGCGGCCACGAAACAGAGCAGCAGGTCGCGCTGCGTCAGGATGCCGAGGGGGCGTTCGCCGTCCAGGATCGGCAGTGCTCCGATCTTGTGGTCCAGCATGCGCGCGGCAGCGGTCGAGAGCGGCGTTTCGGGCGCGGCCGTGATCACGCGCGTCGTCAGGACTTCGTGTACGCGTACGGGGTCGAGCACGCGTCGGCCCTCGGACTGCGCGCAGAGGTCGCGCTGGGAAGCACGCGCCAGCCCGACCCGCAAGTCGCGTTCAGACACGATCCCGCTCAGCGCGCCGTCCTCCAGCACGCACAGGTGTCCGATTCCGAGGTCGAGCGCCTCCAGCGCTTCCTCGATCGAGGCCGCACAATCGATCGTCGGCAGCGGCGCGTGCATGTGGCTCCGCGCCGGGGCCTCGTTGTGTGTCTCCCGGCACTGTTTCACGAACGCGCGCAGGAGGTCGGTCTCGGTCACGATGCCTACCAGGCAGCCGCCCTGGATCACCGGGATCGCGCCGATCCCGAGGCGGAGCATGTCCTGGGCTGCCTGCAGTGCCGTCGCGCGCACGCCCCGGTAGTGCACCGGATGGCGCATGACCTCGAGCACGCGCTCGGGGCCCGGCAGCTTGCGGCCGTGTCGGTTGCGCAGCCGGTGCTCGGCCCAGAGGAGGCCGGTGGCCAGGCGCAGGTCGCGGTCGGAGAGCATGCCGAGCACGCGGTTGCACTCGACCACCGGCAGGTGGCGGAAGCCGTAGCTCTCCATGCGCGCCAGCGCGTCGTCGAGCGTGGCCTGCCGGTCGATGGTGACCGGATTGCGCGACATCAGGGAGCGCAACTCCTGCGTGCGTTTGGCGCTGGCGGGGAGCATGACGGACTCCGTTCCTTGTCCCTACTATTCGACCCGGGCCGGGGGTGCGCACCGTGCGCACTAGCGCGTAGGCCATGGCCGAACGTGGACGGTGAGCGCTACGTTCGCGAGCGGCTAGCCGCCGTCCGAGGCGGCGCCGAGACGGCGGCGCAGGTGCGGGCGTTCGACTCGCCGAGCGAGCAAGAGGACCGCGGCCTGCGCGAAGGCGGATGCGGCGAGGCCCGGACCCGAGCGCAGGAGCAGCGCTAAACCATAGGCGTGCGCGTAGCCGAGCGAGTACATGGGGTCCGACAGCCAGCGGTACGGCCCGGCTGCGGACAGGCTGCGGTGCTCGCGCGGCACGAAGAAGTCGCGCCAGTAGAAGGTGCCCTCGTCCAGACTCGCCGCTGCCCAGGTTTTCACGCCGATCCCGAGCACGACCAGCAGCGCTCCCACCGCGAGGCCGAGCCAGTCTGGTCCGGGCGACTCGAACGTGCCGCGCGTGACTAGGCACAGGGAAACGAGTGCGACGGAGTCGCCGAGCATGAGGCGTGCGGCTACGTCCCGGAACCGGCGCCACGCCGCTTCGGCGCCGAAGCGGCGCGAGAGCGCCGCGCGTTCGGACTCAGCGCGCAGTGCGTACGCAACGTAGCCGACGTAGGCGAGGCGGCACAGCGCGAACCACGCCGCAGCGAGGGGCGCGGAGCCCGTCGCGAGCACCGCCACGGCGGCCAGCAG
>JABFRZ010000085.1 GCA_013140785.1 Planctomycetota bacterium
CCCCATGGCCGAGAAAACCGACCAGACCATCGAGCTCCTGACCGAGGAAGGCACCAAGAAGGGTTTCCTCACCTACGCGGAGATCAACGCGCTCCTCGAGGACCGCTTCGTGCCTCCGGAACGAATGGACCTGATCTTCCTGGCGCTCGAGGAGGGCGGGATCGAAGTGGTGGACGACCTCGAAGCCGATCCGGCGCGCTTGGCCGAGCGCGAGATCCGTGTGCCCGCGGCCAAACCCGTCCAGCCGGTCACGCCCGTGATCGAGCGCAGCGGGACGCCCGAACGCATCGACGACCCGGTGCGCATGTACCTGACGCAGATGGGCGAGATCCCGCTGCTCACGCGCGACCAGGAGATCTTCCTCGCGAAATCGATCGAGATCACGCGCAAGCGCTTCCGCAAGAAGGCCATGGGCTCGGGCCTGTGCATGACGGCCTCGCTCAAGACGCTCGAGGAAGTACTGCGCGGCGAGCTGGCCTTCGACCGCACGCTCAAGGTCAACCCGAACCCGAAACCAGACGACGACCCCAAGATCGTCGAGACGCTCGGCAAGCAGTTTCTCGCGCTGCGGCTGCCGGTGAACCTCGAGACGATCCGGCGACTCCTGGGCCAGATCCGCGCAGAGTACGCGCCGCTCCTGGACCCGAAGGCCACGCGCCAGAAGGGCTCGGAGCAGCTCAAGAAAGTGCAGGTCCTGCGCCGCAAGCTCGTGATCCTGGTCGAGGAGTGCCACCTGCAAGTCAAGAAGGTGCGGCCCTACATCCAGATGCTCGAGGAGCACTACCGCGAGATGCGCTCGATCGAGCGCAAGCTGCAGGCGCTCAAAGGCTCGAAAGCCAACGGCAATGCCGCGCGTGAGATGCGCGAGCGTCTGAGCGAGCTCGAGCTGATGGCGCTCGAGCCCGCCGACCGCCTCAAGCGGCGTCTGGACCAGATCAAGATGCACTTCGAGGAGTACGAGGAGGCCAAGCGCCAGCTCTCGAGCGGCAACCTGCGATTGGTGGTCTCGATCGCCAAGAAGTACCGCAACCGCGGGCTCTCCTTCCTGGACCTGATCCAGGAGGGCAACACCGGCCTGATGAAGGCCGTGGAGAAGTACGAGTACCGGCGCGGCTACAAGTTCTCGACCTATGCCACGTGGTGGATCCGCCAGGCGATCACGCGCTCGATCGCCGACCAGGCGCGCACGATCCGCATCCCGGTGCACATGATCGAGACCATGTCGAAGCTGCGCAACGTCACCAAGAAATTGGTGCAGCAGAAGGGCCGCGAGCCCTCGGTCGAGGAAGTGGCGGAAGCCGCGCAGATCACGGTGGACGAGGCCAAGCGGGTGATGAAGATCTCCAAGCACCCGATCTCGCTCGACCGGCCCATCGGCGACTCCGACGACAGCTACTTCGGCGATTTCATCGAGGACGAAACGGTCGAGAGCCCGGTGCAAGCCGCTGGTCACGAGATGCTGCGCGAACGCATCAACGAGGTGCTCAACACGCTCACCTTCCGCGAGCGCGAGATCATCAAGCTGCGTTACGGCATCGGCGACGGCTACACCTACACGCTCGAAGAGGTCGGACGCATCTTCCGCGTGACGCGCGAGCGCGTGCGTCAAATCGAGGCCAAGGCCGTGCGCAAGCTGCGTCACCCGGTGCGGGCGCGCCAGCTCTCGAGCTTCCTCGACGGCGCTCCGGTCGACACGGGCGAGGACTTCGACGACCTCGATCTCCCGCTCGACGACTAGCGAACGAGGAGCCTCGCGAAGGATACCGGCTGTCCTTCGCGAGGCTCTGAGTCTGCAGGGGACGGCTGGCTGCTAGGGGCTCGCGTGACCGTAGGCGAGCTCGAGTACGGACGGGGCCAACGCGGAGCCGGCGGGCGGGAGCGTGAGCACGAACATGCGGTCGTACTCCTGCTCGTCGAGCGCCGGACCCTGCGGGCCGTCGAGTACGTCTCCGAGCGCAGCCCCGAGGCGCGCGGCCAGTAGGGGCACGGTGTTCGAGTGGCCCGCCACGACGACCGTCGCGCCCGCGGGCGTTTCGGACAGGCTCGTCGCCAAGGCCTCGAACTCGCGCGCCGGGGTGCTTTCTATCGCGATCCCGAGCGCCGCGGCGAGCGGCGCGAGCGTCTCCTGCGTGCGCCGGTACTCGGAGGCCACCAGGCGTTTCACGCCCGCGCGCGCCAGGAGCTCCGCCAGGGCTTGCGCGCGCTCACGTCCGCGCTCGGAGAGCGACGGATCACGCGGGTCGTCGCTCGACTTCTCGGCGTGGCGCACGAGAATCACGGTGCGCTGCGCCGCCGGAGGGAGCGCGGCTTCCTGGCGGCCGAAGCGCACGCTTCCCGGCGCGAGGACGAGCAGGAGCAGGGCCGAGCGAAGTGCGACGGACGCCAAGGGAAGCGAGGCCGATTTCATGCCGCCATGGGACGCTTCGGGCGGGGTCGCCGCAACCCCGCCGCGGGCGGGTTCCTTGACAAGCCCGACGTGCGTTTCGAGGATCTCGCGCAGCGTGCGCGCCTCCCCCGTCCGGCTGCCCGCTCGAACGCTGCGATGAAGACGATCATCCTCGCGGGCGGGCTCGGTACGCGTCTCTCCGAGGAGACCGAGATCCGTCCGAAGCCCCTGGTCGAGGTCGGCGGGCGCCCGCTCCTGTGGCACATCATGAACCTCTACGCCCACCACGGGTTCAACGAGTTCGTGGTGGCGCTGGGCTACAAGGGGCACCTCATCAAGGACTACTTCCTGCGCTACTTCCAGTGGCGCCACGACCTCTCCGTGGACCTCTCGACCGGCGGCGTCGAGGTGCACGCGCGCGAGCGCGAGAGTTGGAAGGTGCACCTGGTGGACACCGGCCTCGGCACGATGACGGGCGGGCGGCTCAAGCGTCTGCGCGCGTGGATCGGCGAGGAGACTTTCATGATGACCTACGGCGACGGCGTCGCAGACGTGGACGTGCGCGCGCTGCTGGACTTCCACCGGAGCCACGGGCGCCTCGCCACGGTTACCGCGGTGCGCCCTCCGGCGCGCTTCGGCAGCCTGCAGTTCCAGGGCGACCTGGTCTCCGAGTTCAGCGAGAAGCCGCAGGTGGGCGAGGGCTGGGTCAACGGCGGCTTCTTCGTGCTCGAGCCGCAGGTTTTCTCCTACCTCGACGGCGACGCCTCGATCTTCGAGCGCGAGGCGCTCGAGCGGCTCGCGCGCGAGGGCCAACTCGCGGCCTACCGCCACACGACCTTCTGGCAGTGCATGGACACGCTGCGCGACGTCAGGCTGCTCAACGAACTGTGGGAGGGCGGCCACGCGCCGTGGCGCGTATGGTGAGCGGGCTGCACTGGACGACGTGCTCGGGAACTCCGTGCTCGGCAACTCCGCTGGCCGCCGCGACGAGGTTGGCGCGGTGAGCGCGCGCGGTTTCTGGGCCGGCCGGTCGGTGCTCGTCACCGGCGGCACGGGTCTGGTCGGGTCGTGGCTGACGAAGCGCCTGCTCGCGAGCGGGGCCGAGGTGGTGCTGCTGGTCAAGGACGTGGACCCGCGCTCCGAGCTCGTACGCAGCGGAGACCTCGCGCGCGTCGCGCTGGTGTACGGCTCGCTCGAGGATTTCGGCGTGCTGCAGCACGCGGTCAACCTGCACCAGACCGAGTGCGTGTTCCACCTGGGGGCGCAGACGCTGGTAGAGGTTGCGCACCGCTATCCGCTGGCGACCTTCGAGGCCAACGTGCGCGGGACCTACAACTTGCTGGAGGTCTGCCGGGTGCACGGCGCAATCGTGCGCCGGGTGGTGGTGGCCTCGTCGGACAAGGCCTACGGCGAGAAGGCCGAGCTGCCCTACACCGAGGAGATGTCGCTCGACGCGCGCCACACCTACGATGTCTCGAAGAGCTGCGCGGACCTGATCGCGCAGGGCTACGCGCACACCTACCGTGTGCCGGTCGCGATCACGCGCTTCGGCAACGTGTACGGGGGCGGCGACCTGAACGCCTCGCGCATCGTGCCGGGCACGATCAAGAGTCTGCTGCGGCGCGAGCGCCCGATCGTGCGCAGCGACGGCAGCTTCACGCGTGACTACCTGTACGTCGAGGACGTGGTGGCGGGCTACCTGCTGCTGGCGCAGGCGCTGGACGCCCAGGAGCTCCATGGCCAGGCCTTCAACTTCAGCACCGAGACGCGCGTCTCCGTGCTCGACCTCGTGGCCCGCTTGCAGCGCCTGATGGGCGCGACCGACCTCGCACCGGACGTGCGCAACACGGCCAGCGCCGAGATCCGCCACCAGCACCTGTCGGCGCGCAAGGCGCGCGAGCGGCTCGGCTGGGAGCCGCGCTTCGACCTGGACGCGGGCCTGACCCGCACCATCGCGTGGTATCGGGAGCTCACGCGCAAGTGACCTCGCCCGAAGGGCCGGTCCTGGTCACGGGCGGCACGGGGTTCATCGGTTCCCATCTGGTGCACGCCCTGGTGGGGCTCGGGGCCGAAGTGCACGTTCTGCACAGGCCGTCGAGCGCGCGCGGGCGCCTGACCGACGTGGCCGAGCGCGTGACGACCTGGGTAGGGGACCTCACCGACGCACAGTCCATCCAGGAAATCTGCGCCGAGATCGAGCCGCGCAGCGTGTATCACCTGGCGGCAGACACGGGAGTGCGCCTCGCGGACCCCGAGCTCGAGGCCGTGCGCGCCAGTCTCGCCCAGAACGTGCTCGGCAGTCTCAATCTCGTGCTGGCCCTGCGGCGTGCGGGCTCGACGCGCGTCTTGGTGCGCCTGGGGGGCGTCGAGGAGTACGGGCGCGGCCGCGCGCCCTTCCGTGAGACGCAGCGCGAGGCGCCGG
Organism: Planctomycetota bacterium; assembly: GCA_013140785.1. Lineage (GTDB taxonomy): Bacteria > Planctomycetota > UBA1135 > UBA1135 > JABFRZ01. The sequence goes on from JABFRZ010000085.1 coordinate 4,809, forward strand.
TGTCGCCCTACTCCGCCAGCCAGGTGGCGGTGACGCACTACCTGCAGATGCTGCAGCCCTCGCTCGGCTTCGACGCGCTCACCCTGCGCCCCAGCCTCGTGTACGGGCCGGCCCAGTCCGAGCGCTTCTTCGTCCCGAGCCTCGTGCGCGCCTGCCTCGCGGGCCGCGTCTTCGCCATGACGAGCGGGACGCAGGTTCGCGACCTCTTGTTCGTGAACGACCTGGTCGCGGCGCTCCTCTCCGC
>JABFRZ010000093.1 GCA_013140785.1 Planctomycetota bacterium
GACAAGATGTCCTGGAGCGCGTCCCAGGCCGGAGCCGAGAGCTGCGCGGGCAGGACGCCCGTCTGGTAGTCGCCGAGGCCCGGCTGCGCGTTGAGGTGCGCGAGCGCGAGGTCGCAGCGCGCGCAGGCGCGCGAGTCCGCGCGCGCATCGCACAGGCTGAGGTCGGGTCGCAGGAGCGTGTAGCGGTGACAGATCGGGTAGTAGTCGTGAGCGCTGTAGATCGTCGGGAGGCCGCGCGTGCGCGCCACCTCGACCAGCCCGATCCCGAGCTTGATCAGGTGCTGGAAGTGCACGACCTCGGGCCGCTCGCGCTCGAGGAAGGCCGCGAAGGCGCTCTTCAGCTCCGGAACGAGAAGCGCCTCGCGCGGATTGGCGAGCGCATTGTTGTGGGTGATCCAGTTGACGGCGAAACCGTCGCGTTCCTCGCGCCGCAAGGCGAGCCCGGCCAGCCCTGGATCCCTGCGCGGCACGAAGACCTCCACGCGGTGTCCCGCGCGCGCCAATGCCCGGCACAAGCCCAAAGTGTAGTTCTCGACCCCGGTACGCTCGACCGGAGGAAAGCCGTGAACGACCTGACAGATCCTCATCGCGCGCTGGAGTATAGGGAGCGGGACCTGGGCACTGAATGAGGGTCGAAAGAGGGCCTCGGCCACGGGACCCGCGCGCGGACCTCGTATCGGTCCGTTCTCTGGGCGACTGTTGGGGCCCGACGAGTCGAGAGCTCCGAACTACCCGTGCGCGGTGCGCGCAGGGCTTTTCCTTCAGCCGGCCGCTCGAATCGGCCGAGAGCTGGCCCCGTCCAGAGGGGCAGAGACACAGGGGACGGGTTGAAACGCCTCGCACGACGGAGCGGCCGCGCCCAGCGCGCGCGCGCAGCGCTCACGCTGATCGAAGTCGCGATCGCGACCTCGATCCTGATGATCGGCATCGTCAGCGTGCTCTCGGCCTCTTCCGAGATGTACTCGCTGCGCATGGCCAACCGCGAGCGCACGCTGGCCCAGAATGCCGTGCGCTCGATGGCCGAGCGCATGCACGCCACGGCGCACGCTTTCTCGGACGAGCCAGGCACCTGGGCCAAGGAGCTGGGCGCCGCCTACGGCCCCGGCGGCAGCTTCGGCGCGAGCTTCGCGGTCGAAGGCCTGACCCTCGCCGCGGGCGACGAGAGCGTGGGCCGGATCCAGCTCTGCAGCGACGAGACCCGAGCTGACGCGGACCTCGGCGCGAAGATCGGCATGCCACGCGACCTGAACGGCGACGGCGACGCCGACGACATCGACGTCTCGTCCGGCGCACGTCTCCTACCCGTGGTCCTCACGCTGCGCTGGCGCGGCGAGGACGGCACGCACCTGCTGCGCCACGGCTTTTATTTGCTGGGACGCTGACGTGAATCCGAGCCCCCTCCGCGCCTGGCTGCATTCGCTCCGCGTGCGCGGCCTCCTGATGGAGACCGTGGTCGCCGTGAGCCTGTTCGCAGTCGTGCTGCTCGCCTCCATGGCCATGGTCGAGTCCGGACGGCGCTTCTCGAGCTGCACCATGCAGATCACGACCGTCGAGGACCTGGCGCAGCAGATGCTCTTCCGCATGGAGCACGAACTCGCCAGCGCCACCGGCAGCGCACCCAAGGTCTCGCTGCCGGGCCCGCTGGCTGCGGGCGAAGCCGCGGGCGTCCAGGTCAGCTCCACCCTGGGCTTCCCGCCGCGCGGCACGCTGGTGCTCGCGCGCGGCACGGAGCGCGAGGAACGCATCGCCTACACCGGTCTCTCCGGCGGCAACCGCTTCACGGGCCTGCTGCGCGGCCAGCAGTGCACGATCGACGGCGACCATGCGGGCGACGACGGCCGCGACCACCTGTGGGGCGGACTGGCCGAGCCGCTCGCGAACCAGGAGGCCCCAGGTGCCGGCGACTACGACGGCATCGCGCTCGAAGAGGGCCAGCCGGTGTTCTTCCGCGGCGACGGCACGGGCTTCTCGTATCGCGTGCCGGTGGTGGGCCCGAGCGGCGCGAACAACCCGTCGGCGGGTCACGAGCTCTTCTTCGGAGCGGATGTACGCGGCGTCGGGCCCACGACGCACGGCTGGATGGCACTCGTCTTCGAGCCGAGCGGCGCCTACGAGGAAGCGACCACGGGTGACGACATCAACGAGGACGGCGACGCCGAGGACGTGTTCGACATCGGCCAGCTGCGGCGCTTGACCTGGGACACGCGCGCGCCCGAAGCGCTCGAAGAGCTGGAACTCGGCCCCGCAAGCGTGCTCCAAGAACGCTGCAACCGCGGCGGTGATCTGGACGGCGACGGCTTCGCCGATCCGCTCTTCCTGTGGAACCCGGAGACCCACGTGCTGCACGTGCGCCTGTTCCTGGTGGGATCGGCGCGCGACGACAGGCCCGAGGTGCGCAAGGTCGAGTCGGTCATGTTCCTGCGCAACGAGCCCGAACTGTAGCGCCACACACGGTGCGAAGAAGCGTGGAAGAACACCTGCAACGAGAGCGACGAACCGCGGCCCAGCGGATTTCGCACTCCAGCGGTATCGCGCTGGTGCCCTCGATCCTGGTGCTCTCGGGCCTGGCGATCTTCGCCGTGGCACTCCTGACCGCGGTGCTCACGGGCCAGAGCACGGTCGTGCACCAGGACGAGGACTATCGGGTATCGAGCGCGGTCGAGAGCGTGGCCGCGCTGGCAGCCGACGGCCTGTGGTCGCGCTACCTCGCCGAGCAGGGCGGAGCCGCGGGCGACATCCACAGCTTCCGGCTGCACCTGTCCGCGCAAGGCATCGCGGACGACGGCGCCGGCGGGCTGCCAGAAGCCACGGCTGGCAAGGACCTCCTGGACGAACTCGGGCTGCCCGTGCGGGACGGTAGAACGCACTTCAATGAGGTCGACCTGGATGCGGTGCGCATCGTGCGCCGCGACGTGGGCGACGCCACGCAGATCTTCCTGACGGTCTCGGTCGGCACCGCGCGCGCTGAAGGTCTGGTCCACCCGGCACTGGAGCGCGCGGGACAGCACGTGCAGCAGGTGTACACGGTCGAGCCGGCCGACTTCCGCGGCTTCGAGTACGCGCTGCTCGCCAACAACTTGGACTGCATCTTCTGCCACACGCGCGTGGACAACGCCGAGCGCTGGTGGAACCCCTCGAGCGACCTGACCGGCAGCTTCGCGCGCGTCAAGGTGGGCGCGCTGGAGTCGCTGATCGTGCGCCACGACGACGACGGACTGACGGGCCTGATCAACGACCACGACGCCGACTCGACCATCGCGGGCTCGCTCTACGTACGCGGTCTGGCCGCCGAAAGCGACGGCGGCCTGGTGAGCTGGGACTCGGTCAGCCTGAAGGCCCACCCCTTCGACGAAACGGGCCACATCGTCGAAGACTCGAGCGGCCTCGGCCTCGCGCCCTTCGAGCCCGCGGGCAATCCGCCCGCGCCGCTGGAAAGCCTGTACCTCGGCTATGAATCGGCCCACGCCGACCCGGTAGACGGCACCCTGCCCGAGCACTTCCCGGCGCCATTCCCCGACGACGGCGGCATCGACCCGGCCACGGGCAAGTTCGACCCTGGCGGCGCGGGCAACAGGCGCGTGGACGACACTGAGTTCTTCGACCTGGCCCGGCATGCGCTCGGCGCGATCACCGCGGGCGTCGTCAACGTGACGCCGCCGGGCGAAGTGATCGACACGCTGCCCGAGTACGCCGACGCAGTCCTGCGCGGCAACCAGCCGAACGGATTGCGGCCCGACGGGGACGGCGTCCAGGGCAACGTCGTGCTCACGGGCACGCGCGAGCATCCGATCTGGATCGAGGGCACGCTCGCCATCGACGGCGACCTCGTCATCCAAGGCGTGGTCAAGGGCACGGGCTCGATCTACGTGCGCGCCAACCTCTACGTGCCGACCGACCTCGTCTACGCCGACGGCCACAGGTACCTCCCGGGCGACGCGCCCGGCAGCCCGAGCGGACCGCGCACGTTCGGCCTCGCCGACGACGGGACCAAGAACGCCCTGGCGCTGGCCGCGGGCGGAAACGTCCTGATCGGCGACTTCCAGCGGCCCTCGACGGGCGGCGCAGGCGCGCCGGGCGAGCTCGAGATCATCTCCGGAGGCGCCGACGGCAAGTGGAACTTCGCGCTCGCGAAGACGGCGTTGTTCAACCGCTCCGAGTGGGCCAAGACCCAGGCCACCTTGCCCGCTCCGGGCGGCGCCGCGCTGGCGAACCCCGGCTACGTCCAGGACCACGTGCCGCGCTATTACGGCTACGGCCCCAACACGACCATCCCGATCTTCAACCAGAGCGCGGCGACCTGGTTCGACGCGACCACGGGCACCTGGCAGGGACTGGCAGCGCCCACCGCCTGGAACACGAGCCAGCTGTCCTACGCCAGGCCGAGCAACCCGTCCGATCCGTTCCTCTACGACCCGGACGGCGCGCCCAAGGCCGTGATCAGCTCGCTCACGCACACGAACGGCTGGATGAAGCCCTCGATCTACAAGCAGTCGCTCGAGTACTTCGAGAACGCACGCGAGCAGGACACCCCGATGCTGATCGACGCACTCCTGTACACGAACAACGCCATCCTCGCGCTCGCCTACCGCGACTCGGCCTTCGCCGGGATGCTGGCGATGAACGGCTCGATCGTGGCCGCCGACGTGGGTCTGCTGGTGGCGGGCAAGCGCGACCTCGCCAACCATTACCCGAACCACAGCTCGCTCTCGCGCTACGCGATCGGCCTGCAACTCAACTACGACCAGCGCCTGAAACGGGCGCTCAGCATCAAGACCCCCTTCCAGGTGCAGCTCGAGCGCACGTACTGGAACCCGCGAGCCAGCCTGCTGTAGGGGCCCGCAACGAATCAAACCGTCCATTTCGCCGGCCCTCGCCGAAACGGACAGTTTGTTTCGTTACGAGCCCTCGGGCGTGCGGCCGCGAGTCAGAGCGTGTCGGAAAAACCGCGTTGCGAGGCGAAGCGGGCGGCGCGGAGGCGAGGAAGGCGACAGCGAGGCGGCGCAGGCGGCCTCTGTGGCCGCCGAGCACGTCTCGCCGAGCCTGACGA
>JABFRZ010000021.1 GCA_013140785.1 Planctomycetota bacterium
TGCAAGACGTGCTGGAAGCCGCGCGCGCGGCCACGGGCGTGCGCGCGGCCGGCTTCGTCGAGAACGAGAACCAGCGCGTGGTGCTCGAGACGCTGGGCCAGTTCCGCACCCCTGAAGACGTCGCGCGCACCGTGGTGGCCAGGCGGGACGGGCGCAGCCTCCTGCTCGGCGACGTGGCCGAGGTCGCGCTCGGCCCCGAGCCCAAGTTCGGCGACACGCTCGTGATGGGCCAGCCCGGCGTGCTGCTCACGATGCTGTCGCAGTACGGCGCGAACTCGATGGAAGTCACGCGCGGCGTCGAGGCGGCCCTGGAGGAGTTGCGGCCCCTGATCCAGGCGCGCGGGGTCCAGCTCTTCCCGCGCCTGCACCGACCGGCGACCTTCATCGAGAACTCGCTCGCGAACTTGCGCGAGTCGCTGCTGCTCGGGGCGGTCCTGGTCGCGCTCGTCCTGCTCGTGTTCCTCTACGACCTGCGCACGGCGTTCGTCTCGCTCACGGCCATCCCGCTCTCGCTGGGCGCGGCGCTGATCGTCATGCACCAGGCCGGCGCGACGCTGAACACGATCACCCTCGGCGGGCTGGCCATCGCGCTGGGCGAGGTCGTGGACGACGCCATCATCGATGTCGAGAACATCCTGCGCCGCCTGCGCGAGAACGAGGCGCTCGGTCGGCCCAAGCGCGCCTTCCGCGTCGTGCTGGAGGCCTCGCTCGAGGTGCGTAGCGCGGTGGTTCACGCCACGCTCGTGGTCGCCATGGTGTTCGTGCCCGTGCTCACGCTCACGGGACTGCAGGGCAAGCTCTTCGCGCCGCTGGCGGTCGCCTACCTGCTGGCCATCCTGGCCTCGTTGCTGGTGGCGCTGACCGTGACGCCTGCGCTCTCCCTGCTGCTGCTGCAGCGCTCGGCCATGCGCTCGCACGAGTTCGTCTTGCTGACCTGGGCCAAGGATGCCTATGCGCGCGTCCTCGCGCAGCTCGCGCGCTCTGTGCACCTCGCATGGCTCTTCCCGTTCGGGCTGGCGGGGCTGGCGCTGTGGTGTCTGCCGCGGCTCACCTTCGAGTTCCTGCCCGAATTCCGCGAGGGCCACTTCGTCCTGCAAGTCTCGGCCGTGCCGGGCACGTCGCTCGAGGAAATGAAACGCATCGGCGCCAACCTCTCAGCACGGTTCCTCGCCAACCCGCACATTGCCACGGTCGAGCAGCAGATCGGTCGCGCCGAGCTGGGCGAAGACCCCTGGGGTCCCCATCGCAGCGAGTTCCACATCGAGCTCCAGCCGCTCGAACCCGAGGTCGAGGCAGAGGTCGGAGGCGAGATCCGCGCCGTGCTCGCCTCGATCCCGGGCATCCGCTACGAGGTGCTCACCTTCCTCGGAGACCGCATCAGCGAGACGATCAGCGGCGAGACGGCCAGCGTCGTGGTCAGCCTGTTCGGCGAAGACCTCGACGCCCTCGACGCCTGCACCAGGGAGATCGCCGCGACGCTCGAGTCGGTTTCGGGAGCCATAGACGTCGTCCCGAGCGCATCGCCCGCCGCACCCTCGCTCGAGATCGCCCTGCGCCCGGGCGATCTGGCGCGCTTCGGCCTCCAGCCGCTGCCAGTGCTGGAGGCGATCGAGACGGCCTACCAAGGACGCCTGGCCGCGCACACCTTCGAGGGCGACCGTGTGCGCGACGTCGTGGTGGTGCTGGCGCCGGAGACGCGGCGCGAGCCCGAGCTGGTCGGCGCCCTGCGCGTGCGCAACGCCGCGGGCGAGAGCGTGGCGCTTGCCAGCGTCGCCGACGTGCGCGCGTCAGAGACACGCGCCATGATCCTGCACGAGGGCGGTCGCCGGCGCGCCACCGTGACCTGCAACGTCGAGGGGCGCGACGTGGGCTCCTTCGTGGACGAGGCGCGCGCACGTGTGTCGGGCGCGGTCGTGCCCCCGCCCGGAGCCTATCTCGCGTGGGGTGGCGCGGCGCAGGCCGAGCGCGAGGCGCGCAGGGAGCTCCTGCTCAACTCCGCGCTCGCGCTGGTGGGCATCCTGCTGCTCCTGTGGATCGCCTTCCGGAACCTCGCGAACCTGGCTCTGGTCACGCTCAATCTGCCATTCGCCCTGGTCGGCGGAGTCCTAGCGGCGTTCCTCTCCGGCGGCACGCTCTCGCTCGGCTCGTTGATCGGCTTCGTGACGCTCTTCGGCATCACCACGCGCAACTCGATCATGCTGCTCTCGCACTACGAGCACCTGGTGCTTGCGGATGGCTGTGAGTGGAACCTCGCGACTGCCGTGCGCGGAGCGCGTGAGCGCTTCGCGCCCATCCTGATGACGGCGCTCGTCACGGGGCTCGGCCTGTTGCCGCTCGCGCTCGCCGCCGGCAAGGCCGGCCGCGAAATCGAGGGACCCATGGCGGCCGTGATCCTGGGGGGGCTCACGACCTCGACCCTGCTCAACCTGCTGGTCCTGCCCAGCCTGGCGCTCACCTTCGGGCGCTTCCAGCCGAGGAAAGACGATGCGGAAGGCTGAGCGTCTGTGCGCGGCATGGCGCGTGAGCACGGGGCCGAGCTGGTCGCGGCGCCGATGCTCTCGTGGGTGGGCTCGGGACACCGCTACGCGATGATGGTCAAGCGCTGATCGTCATGGAGCGTGGCCCGTGCGGGCGGCGCTGCTCGCTCGGCGTCACGAGGCCGCGCCGGAGTCGGCCGGCGCGTGCCTAGAGCCACGGCGGATCAGCACGAGGTTGCGCGCCTGCAGGAGCGGGCCCGGCAGGAAGCCGAGCACGAACAAGAGGTCGCCGAGGTGCAGCGCATACGCGAGCAGGAGCCCGTTGCCCGCCAGAGAGAGCCACCAGAAGGAGACCGGGAAGTGACTTGTCCCGCGGTGCTCGGAGAGCCACCACTGCACGGGGAAGCGCGCCAACCACAACGCTTGTCCGACCACGCCGAGCGCCAGCCAGGCCATGCCCTCGCCCGCGGCCGGCGGCTCGAGCACGAGCTCGAGCACCAGCGTGCCCGCCACGGCCAGCGCGGCGAGCAGCGCGCCCCAGCGTGCGTCCAGGCGCGCGCTGCGCGGAGAGAGGCTCAGATTGCGCGCGGCGATCGCCCCGCTCACCAGGAAGCCGAGCAGGAAGAGCTCCGTTCCGCGGCTCGAGGCGTACACGCTCATCAGCGCGGCACCGGCCAGCGTGAGCCACCAGAACGCGCGCGGCACGACCGAACGCTTGGCGCGCTCGCTCGCGAGCCACTGCAGGAAGAAGCGCGAGAAGAAGCACGCCTGTCCGATCCACCCGGCCGCGGTGGCCGCGGATGCGAGCAGGCTCTCAGCGGGCACGCAGCACCTCTCGCACCGATGAGCGGATCATGCGCGTACGCATCCAGCGCACGGCCAAGAGATCCTTGAAGGCGCGCCAGGCGCGGTTCTGGATGCCGTACTTGCTCTGGCCCGCGTGGCGCGGGTGGTGCCCGACGGGCGCCTCGATCACGCGGAAGCCCTGGTAGCGCAGCAGGGTCGGCAGGAAACGATGCATGCCCTCGAACCACGGGATCGCGCGCAGGGCTTCGGCGCGGAAGACCTTGAGCGAGCAGCCCGTGTCGCGGATGCGGTCGCCGGAGATCCGGTTGCGCACCCAGTTGGCGAAGCGCGAGGAGGCACGCCGCACGAAGGTGTCGCGGCGCCGCAGGCGGTAGCCGACCACGGCGTCGTGGCCTTCGAGCAGCGCCAGCAGCGCCGGCAAGTCGGCCGGATCGTTCTGCAGGTCGGCGTCGAGGGTCGCGATCCGGCTGCCGCGCGCCTCGCGCACGCCGGCGGCCAGCGCGGCGGTCTGCCCGCAGTTCTTCTCGAAGAACACGGCGACCACGCGCGGGTCCGCGAGGGCGAGCTCGCGCATCACTTTTCCCGTGCCGTCGCGGCTGCCGTCGTCCACCAGCACGAGCTCCCAGCTCGGGCGCGCCCCGAAGACGGCGACTATGCGCTCGTACAGGAGGCGCAGGTTCGGCTCCTCGTCGAAGGCGGGCACGACCAGCGAGAGCTCGAACGGCTCTCGACCGGACTCGGCCGGCGGCGCGAGCGGGGGTTTCTGCGCGAAGACTTGGCTCATCTCAGGAAGCGCCGACACTCGATGGCCAGTGTACCCAGCACCCGCGCGTCGCGCGCGAGCACGGCCTCGTCGTCGAACACGCGCTGCCAGCGCTGGTCGTACACGGCGATCCCCGCGCCGCCGTAGCTCGCCATGGGGACCTCGAAGATCGCGTCCCCGACGTGCACGCCCAGCGAGTCCCAGCCCGAGACGACGCGCGTGCGTTCCGCGGGCGGCGCGAGCAGGTTCGCGCCCAGCGTCCATCCCTCGCGCAGTTTCGGATCGGCGCCCAGGAGCTCGAGCAGGGTGGTCGGGAGGTCGAGGTGGCTGGTGGGGCGCTGCTCGACGCCGGGCGGGACGGACGGGCCTGCCAGCACGAACGGCACGTGCACTTGCGCGCGCGTGAAGTTGCTGGTGTGGCCCCAGAAACCGTGGTCGAAGAACTCCTCGCCATGGTCGCCGGTGACGACGAGCAGGGTCTCCTCGAACTCACCGTGACGCCGCAGCGAGTCGAGCATGGATCCGACCATCGCGTCGGCGTAGTGCACCGAGTTCCGATAGCGGTTGAAGAGCAGCTCGATCTTGTCGGGCGCGGCGCCCTCCGACAGCTTCAGGAACTCGACGTCCTCTGCGTAGGGCCGGAACACGTCGTGGCCCTCCGGGAACCAGTAGCGCCCGTGGGGAGCGTCCAGCATGAGAAAGGCGAAGAAGGGCCGCTCGTCGTCCTCTCGGCCGGCGAGCCATTCCTCGAAGCGCGCCGCGACCCCGTCGTCGCGTCCGCCCGCGCGCGTCGAGGGCAGGCGGTCCTCGGCGGCGGCCTCCACCTTCACCCACAGCGTGGAGCGGAACTCGGGGAAGTCCCAGGAAGCGCTCGTGAGTGCGCGCATGTCGTAGCCGCGCTCGAGTAACGCGTCCACGAGCACCGGCGAGCGGTGCTCGTCGTAGACGGGCTTCCAGTAGGAGCCGTGCAGTCCGTAGAGCATGCCGAAGAGGCCGAAGCGCGTGGCGTTGCCCGTGCTCAAGTGGTCGCGGTAGACGCGCCCGCGCTCGGCCAGGGCGCTCGTCTCTGGCATGACCGCGGGGACGAGCATGTCGGCGCGCAGGGAGTCGATCACGATCATCACGATGTTGGGCCGCGGCGCGCGCTCGTCCAGCACGGGCGCGCACTTGGGGTACTCGAGCAGGATGCCGCTCTTCGGCATGTCCACCTCGGGCCGTTCCTTCATCTGGATCCCGAGGGTGTCTTGTGCGAAGCGCTTGATCGTCAGGCGCGGATAGAGCGGGTACACGCGCGCGAAGGCCATCACGTGCGGGTCGCGCTCCAGGTCGGCCCAGGCGTAGACCCCGGCCACCAGCAGCATGTTGGGGACCAAGACGAACGTCCAGGCGAGGCCGGGTCGAGCCACGGCCAGGGGCGGGAGCGCGCGCGCGAGGCGCCGCGTGGTCCAGCGCCAGAGTGCCAGGAACGCCGCGAATTGCAGCGGTACCAGCGCCGCGAGGGCAAGCACGACCGTGGTGATCTCGCCCCGCGATATCTGCACGGCCTCGTCGGCGCCCGGCGTGGTCAGCACGTTCCACACGAGCCCGTTGAAGTGGTAGCGGAAGATCCCGTAGATGCGCGTGTCCACGTAGACGAGGAAGAGCGCCAGGGACCAGAGCACCGCGCAGCAGAGCGCCAGCGCGTGACGCGCGGCCAGCAGCGCCGCCGCGGCCAGGCACAGGAGTCCCGGGAGGAGGCTCAGGCTGGCCGCGCACGAGAAGCGTCCGCCCTCGAGGAAGAACCAGCCGCGCAGGGTCTCCGGGCGCGCCGCCTCGATGTACTCGCCACACAGGAGCGCCAGCGCGGCGATTTCGAGCAGCCAGAGTTGGCCGGCCACGAGCAGGCGGTTCCGGCGCGAGAGCGCGGACGTGGGTTCCGAGAGCGGCGTGGACTCCGGGGGCATCGGCTCAGTGAGCACCTACAGCGAAAGACGCAGCCCGGCGCGGGGCCACGCCCTGAGTACCGTAGCGAATTCGGCGGGGTTACGATGCGGCCGAGCTGCCCTGGTGGACTCAATCACGACACTCCCGCCCTCTCAGGCTCCCGTGAATCTGCTGCTCGTAGACGATGACCCCAAGTTCCGCGGCTTCATGCGCAAGGGCTTGGAGGAGAGCGGCATGCAGGTCGAGACCGCCGAGAGTGCCGAACGCGCCGACCAGCTGCTCAGAGAGCGCGGTCTGGACGCCTTCGACCTGTTGCTGCTCGACGTGATGCTGCCGGGCAACTCGGGCTGGGACGTGCTCGCGGGCATGCGCCGGCGCGGCGATCTGACGCCGGTCATTTTCCTCACCGCCCGCAGCGCGGTCGAGGAGCGCGTCAAGGGCCTGAGCCTCGGAGCGGACGACTACATCATCAAGCCGTTCGAGTTCTCCGAGCTGCTGGCGCGCATCGAGGCGGTGCGCCGGCGCAACGCGCGTCCGAGCACGCTGGCGGTCGGAAGCCTGATCCTGGACCTCGAACGCCGCGTGGCCGAGTGCCGCGGCGTGCGCATCGAGATGAGCCCGCGCGAGTTCGATCTCCTGTTGGTCCTGGCGCGCGCCAAGGGGCGCGTGCTCACGCGCGCCGAGCTGCTCGAGAAGGTGTGGGGCATGTCGTTCGACCCGGGTACCAACGTGGTCAACGTGGTCGTCGCCCGGCTGCGCCGGCGTCTCGAGGGCTGGGCGCCGCAGCTCATCCGCACGGTGGTGGGAGAGGGCTACGCCCTCGATCCGAGCGGGGCCGCTTTGCGCCGCCCAGCGGACGACGCCGGCGACGCGCCATGAGCAGGCCCTGGCTGCTGAGCCGCAGGATCACGCTCGCCTTCGGGCTCACCACGCTGGTGCTCTCGCTCTTGCTCTCGCTGCCTTTCGCGGTGCTCGTGCACCGCTCGGTTGGCGAGGAAATCGACGCCTTGGCGCGCGAGGAACTCGAGGAGACGCGCGTGCACTTCTCCGACCACGCCCCGGACGAGGCCGAGTTCGCTGAGATCACGGCCGAGATGTGCCGGCTGCATCCGCGCAACCCGCTCGCCTGGCGCGTCTGGCGGCCAGACGGCGAGCGCTGGGGCGACTTCGGCAGAGAGGAGCTGTTCGCGCACGCCCCGCTCCAGCGGCCGCTGGAGTTGGGACTGGTGGCCCTGGGCCACTCCATGCGTCTCGGGGTCGTCCCGATGGCCGGCGGCTATACCGCGGCGCTGGTGCTCGACGCCGGCGACCAGAGCGCGCGACTCGCGCAATTCCTGCTCGCCGCGCTCGGCTTCGCGCTCCTCGCCACGGTGGTGGCCACGCTGGCGGGTGGCCTGCTCGCGCGGCGCGTTGCGCGCATGCTGGAGACGGTCGCCGAGTGCGCGCGCACCGAGCAGGCCGCCGAACGCTGGCCTGCGCCAGGCCAAGCGCCCGCCGAGATCCAGGCCGTGGTTCAAGCTCTGCAGGACACCCTGCGCCGGATCCGCGAGGAGAGCGAGGGCGCGCGCCTGCTCATTTCGGGCACGGCCCACGAGCTGCGCTCGCCGCTGCAGAACCTGATGGGCGAGACCCAGGTGACGCTCCTGCGCGAGCGTGAGGCCGCGGAGTATCGGCGCGTGCTCGAGAGCCATCTGGAGGAGCTGGGCGAGCTCTCGCGCATGGTGGACAATCTGGTGACCCTGTCCTCGCTGGGCGAGGCCCGGCGGCGGCCCACGCTCGAGAACTTCGACCTGGCCCAGGAGGCGCGCCTGCGGCTGGAGCGCGAGCTCGCCTTCGCGCGCAGGCGGGGCGTCGAGTTCCAACTCCAGGCCGAGGGTCCGCTGCTGGTCGAGGGCGACCGGGAGTCGCTGCTCCTTGCCCTGCGCAACGTCGTCACCAACGCGATCGAATGGTCGCCGTCGGGCAAGCGCGTCGAGCTATCCATGCGCGCGCGCGCCGAGGACCTCGAGATCGTGGTGGACGACGCAGGGCCAGGCGTGCCCGCCGCCGAGCGCGAGAACATCTTTCGCCCGTTCCAGCGCTCCTCCGCGGCGCGCGGGCGGCGCGTCGGTTTCGGCCTCGGGCTCGCCCTCACGCACAGCGTTGTGACCGCCCAGGGCGGCACGATCGAGGTCGGGGACTCGCCGTTGGGGGGAGCGCGCTTCCGCATCCTGATCCCCGCCAAGCGCGCGGGCTGATCCGCGCAGACAGGAGGGACTTGCCGGGGTCCTGGGCGAGCGGCGCCTCGGACTCCGTCACCCGCCGACCTCCGCACGAATCCAGATTCCGGGCTACCCTTGGGTTCAGCAGTTCTGCTCTCGCTCGCTGGCTGCGGCCGCGGCCTTCGAGACCCACATGCATTCACGACTTCTCGCCTGAACCGATCACGAGTGCGAAACTAGGGGCTCGACCTCTGTGACTCTCGCTCCGGGGGGAGCGCGGCTCATCCAGCAGGAAGCCCCGAGCGGTACGCGCGCGATCGTCAGCGAGGAGGTTCTGTGCGCCAAACGCACACTGATCGCCGGAGCCGGCCGGGGGGCCGGCTCCGGGATCTTTCTTGTCGAGCGCGGTTTCCCGCTCCGCGTCCGCACACATAAATCGCATGACAGGTTTGTAGGAACGTGCAAAACGGGACAGACTGGATGTAGTCCCGATTCTCCCGCGTGCCAGCGCCTTGCGTCGGCGGCCGGCGCGCGGAAATCCCCGAATCCCCTTCGAGGAGTCCCCAGATGAAGCCCAGTTCCCCGGGCCGTTGGTGCCCGTCCGTCCAGACTTTGCGCCGGTGCGCGAGCAGCCCGTCGAAAGAGTCCCTGCCGCGGCTGCGCGCGCTGGGACTTCTTCAACGGGCCGCTAGCGCGCTCGGGATCGGTCTGCTCGCGCCGCTCGCCGCCGCCCAGGTGGCGCCGGTCGCGGCGTTCGTGACCAACCCCTCGCCGGCCCGCGGTGAGGAGCGCCTGCTGGTGCAGTTCCTCGATCGTTCGACCGGCGCGGTCACCGCGTGGAACTGGGACTTCGGTGACGGCACGGGCTCGAGCGCGCAAAGCCCGCTGCACCTCTACCTGTTCGGCAAGTTCGACGTGACGCTCACGGTGAGCGGTCCGGCCGGCTCCTCGTCCTTCACGCTCGACGAGGCGGTCGAGGTCGGGGCGATACCGCCCACCGCGCTGGCCACCATGCCGGTGCCGATGCCCGCGCAGCTCGGCGAGTTCGTGACCGACATGGAGCGCGCGGTCGAGCTAGGCAAGGCGCTGTTCTGGGACGTGCAGCTCGGCAGCGACGGCCTGACCGCCTGCGCCTCGTGCCACTACCACGCGGGCGTGGACAATCGCCCGCGCAACACGCTGCACCCCGGCGCGAACGGGACCTTCGAGCCGACGCTCTCCGGCCGCGGCCGCGGACCGAACACGCGCCTCAACACGGGCGACTTCCCGTTCACGAAGTTCCTCGATCCGAACGACGGTCTGCAGCTCCTGGCCGAGACGGACGATCGCCGCGGAGCCACGGGCGTCTTCAAGACCGAGTTCGCCGGGCTCGACGGCGGGGGCACCGACCTCGGCCTCGACCAGGACGACGAGCTGTTCCAGGTGGGCGGCACCGACACGTTGCAGGCCACCGGGCGCGACGCGCCCACCACGATCGGCGCGGTCTTCTTCCACCGCCTCTTCTGGGACGGGCGCGCGAACCACTTCTTCAACGGCCGCAACATCTGGGGCAACGCCGACCCGAACAGCCCGAGCGTGCTCGAGAAACTGCCGGACGGTTCGCTGGGCGAGGTCGAGGTCCTGCTCGACAACGCCGCGGCCGCATCCCAGGCGGTCGGACCGCCGCTCTCGGGCGTGGAGATGTCGTGGGCCGGCCGCAGCTGGCCCGAGGTCGGGCGCAAGATGATTCCGCGCCAGCCGCTCGCCAGCCAGACCGTGGACGCGAGCGATGGCGTGCTCGGCGACCTCGCAAACTTGGGCGGGCCGGGCCTCGCGCCCGACCTCGCCTACGCGGACATGATCCGCGCCGCTTTCGGCGAGCGCTGGTGGGGCTCGGAAGAGCTCACGGCCGACGGCTTCACGCAGATGGAGGCGAACTTCACGCTCTTCTTCGGGCTCGCCATCCAGTGCTACGAGGCGACCCTGATCCCCGACCAGGCGCCCTTCGACCGCTTCCGTTCGGGCGACTTCGCGGCGCTGAGCGAGCGTGAGCAGGAGGGGCTGTCTTTCTTCCTCGGCCGCGGCCGCTGCATCACCTGTCACGACACGCCCATGTTCGCGGGCTCGCTGCGCGGCGAGGTGCTCCACAACGCACCCGACGAGGGCGAGGGCCTGCTCGAGCGCATGGTCCTCCAGAACTCGCTCGCCACGGCCACGCTCGTGTTCGCCACGAATCCAGGGCTCGGTGAGCTGCCGCTCTCCTTCAACCCTTATCGCAAGCCGGTGTCGCTCTACAGCCAGGATCCCGCCCTGCTGCTGGCGACGATGCGGCTGCCGAGCGGCCAGCGCTGTCCGCCCGCGGGCGTGGTCGAGTTCCCCATCCTCGCCACCGAGCACGTCTCACCTCTCGCCCGCTTCTCGGGGCTGGTGCGCATCGAGAGCGACGGCAACTGCAACCTGCGCGTCGTCGTGAGCTTCGAGTGGAACTCGGCCGGGCCGTCCTTCTACTGGTACGAGATCGACATCGGTGGTCAGCGCTTCCCGCTCCTGATCCCGCCCGCCAGCAACCAGGCCGTCTACGACAACGGCTTCTACAACATCGCCGTGCGTCCCAGCACGGACGACCCCGGCGTCGGCGGCAGCGGCCCCTTCGGTCCGCTCTCGCTCACGCGCCGCGTCCAGCGCGGCGAGGACATTGGCCAGCTCACGCGCATCGGTACGGTCGCTCCCAACGAACGCGTGGCCGTGAACGGGGCCTTCAAGACGCCCACGCTGCGCAACGTCGAGCTGACCGGCCCCTACATGCACAACGGCAGCATGGCCACGCTCGAGCAGGTGGTCGAGTTCTATGCGCGCGGCACCGACTTCGGCGACGTCAACTGGCGCGACAAGGACATCGACGTCGCGGGCTTCGGCATCAGCGAGCAGGAGAAGGCCGATCTGGTGGCCTTCCTGAAGGCGCTCACCGATCCGCGCGTGCGCTTCGAGCAAGCGCCCTTCGACCATCCCGAGCTGCCGCTCAAGGCCGGGCACGTCGGCGACGACTCCAGCGTCGCCTCCGACGCGCTGGGCAACGGCCTGCTCGTGATCGAGCACCGACCCGCGACCGGCGCGGGCGGTGGCCCCGCGATCCCGGCCTTCGTCGATCGGCTCGCAGCGTCCATCACGGTCGCGCCGGTGTTCGAGACGAATGCCATCGCGCGCGTGGCCTTGATCTGCGACAAGCCGCCCAAGGCCAACGTGTGGGTGCGCCTGGTCACGTCCGATCCGGCCGTCGCCACCGTCAGCCCGAGCGAGGTGCTCTTCCGACCCGAGAGCTGGCGCGCGACGCAGCTCGTGGACGTGACGCGCGTGCAGGCCGGAACCGGGCCCGCCCCGGTCGTGCTCATGACCTCCAGTGCGAGGAGCACGGACCCCGAGTTCGCGCGTCTCGCCATCGTCGATCTCGGGATCGACTTCGACCCGACCACCGCGGTCGGCCCGGATACGGCGCCGCGCGGTCCCAATCGTCCGAGCTCTGGCCCCGCCGGCCTGCGCTGATCCCTGCTCTTCCGCACACCGAGCCTCTTCCGCACACCGAGTCCGACAACGAGAATCCCATGCTCTTCCGCTTCCTCGCCCGTGCTTCCGCCTCGCTGGCTGCTTCCCTCGCCCTCGCGCTCGTGTCCGCGGCTCAAGGGCCCGCGACCGGTGCGCTCGTCACTGGCCGCATCGACCTCCTGAGCATCGACCAGCGCAACAACAACTGGTCGGCCGGGAAGATGGTGGTCGGAGGACAGCTCGTCATCCTGCCGCGCAACCTGGTGATCCAGTTGCCCGCGAACTGGCTGACGCTGAAGCAGGTTTTCGACCAGGCCCCGCCCGCGGCCTTGGCCCAGGGCGTCTCGGGCCTCGCGAAGCTCGACGGCCTCGGCTTCGAGGGCGCCTTCGCGACCGTGCTCGGCAACCGCACCTCGTTCGGCAACGTGATCGCCGGCGACGTCTTCATCCAGAAGGGCACCGAGGTCGTGAACGGCGTGGTCACGCTGGTGAACACGACCGACGGTTACTTGCGCGTGGACGGAGTGGTCGGTGACGACACGACCGGCCTGATGATCCGCGTGAACGACCCGAGCAGTCGCTTCACGATCCAGCAGGGCAAGGGCTGCGACGGCGGCCTGAACTGCAGCCCCGACGAGCGCTTCATGGTCGATTCGGACAACTACACGATCACCTTCACGACCGGCTACCCGGCGGGAATCCCGAGCACGCTCCCGGTGGGTCTGCGCTCCGGCTTCCGCGCGGGTGACAATCCCAACGCGGCCTCGGACGCGAACGGGGTGGGCGACCCCTTCTGCCCGAGCACGAACCGCGGCGTCCTGCCCGTGCCCGACTCGCGCCTGTTCGCCCCGATCCAGGTCGGGGACTCGATCGCGGCCGAGGGCAACTTCGAGATCGTGGGTGGCGTGCGCTTCCTCTCGTGCCACACGCTGACGGTCTTCGACGCGCTCACCACGCAGGACCTGCCGACCCAGCCCGACTACATGATCTTCGACGAGGTCGAGTGGGACGTGCCTTCCTTCGACAACCAGCGCATCCGCGTGCTCATGATCGGCTTCTCCACGCTGAACGACTCGCAGCTGGACGTCTTCCGCCTGCACGTGGACCCGCGCAACAACACGAACCACGAGGTGATCTTCGCCTCGACCGTCGGCAACCCGACCACCATCAACCAGGGGATCGTCCCGGGCAATGGCGGCATCTTCAAGGTCAACTACGACGCCGACTTCATCGCGCTGATCCCGGCCGGGCGCTCGCCCTGCCAGAACCTGATCAACGCCGGCTTCGGCAGCCTGTGCCCGCGCGGTGGCACGCTGGCCGAGAACATCGCCATCCTGGCGCCGATCACGCGCGAGATCATCGGGCGCACGCGCCACAAGGCGACCCTGCTGCCTGGCATCATTACGCGCGACATCAACGGCAGCGAGGCCACCAACGGCGAGTACCTCACGCCGGTCGGCGTGGGCTTCCCCGAGTTCGCCGAGATCAACCTGGACGGCCTCAACACCTCGTTCTCCTTCGACGGCGTGCCCTGGAACCTGGACCGACGCCTGTCGCCCATCGGCTGCGACGGGAACTGCGAAACGACGGCGCAGCCCCTCGAGCCGTTCCCCTGGTCGGGGCGCGACCCGGGCGCCATGATCCCCGCGGGCTCGCGCAACGAGCTGTTCCAGTTCTTCCCCTTCGGCCCGAGCAACCTGCTGGCCTGGCCGCCGGTCGCGCCGGGTGCGTTCAGCATCGATCCCACTCCCGGGCCGGGCGGTCCCGGGGATCCGCTGGCGGCGCCGGTGGCGAACTTCTCGGCCAGCACGACCACCGGCATCGTGCCTCTGACGGTCGCTTTCACGGAGCTCTCGACCGGAAACGTCAACGCGCGCCTGTGGAGCTTCGGCGACGGCACCTTCTCGACCGAACCGAACCCGGTGCACACGTTCACGAGCCAGGGCGCGTTCGACGTCACGCTCACGGCGCTCGGCTTCGGCGGGCAGGACGTGGAGGCCCGTCTCGGGTTCGTCGCCGTCAGCGGTCCGGGCGGCCCGGACGCGCCGCACGCGGCCTTCTCCCTCGATCGCACGGCGGGCAACGTGCCGCTGACCGTGAACTTCAGCGATCTCTCCACCGGCCAAGTGACGAGCTGGTCGTGGAGCTTCGGCGACGGCAACGGCTCCACCGTCCGGAATCCGAGCCACGTCTACACGCTCGGCGGGGTCTTCGACGTCACGCTCACGGTCACCGGACCCGGCGGCTCGAACTCCGTGACGCAGCTGGACCGCGTCGTCGCCAACGTCCCCGGCGATCTCGACGTGGACTTCAGCGGCACCCCGCGCACGGGCGTCGCGCCCCTCACCGTGCGCTTCCGCGCCAACAACATCACCGGTCAGGCCCTCACCGGCGTCCTGGACTTCGGCGATGGCGCCACGGCCACGGTCGGGCTCGGCAACGGCCGCGCGACGCACACCTACACCCAGCCGGGGGTGTACACGGTGACGCTCAGCGCGAGCGACCTCACCGACACCGACGTCGAGCAGAAGGTCGGCTACATCACGGTCAGAGCGCCCCTGCTCGCTAGGTAAACGATTCTCGGGTCGGGGTGGTCGCCACGGGGGCACTGTGGCGGCCACCTCGACGCCTCTCGGCCGTCAGCTCACAGCTCGCGGATCCAGAGGTCCTTGGCTTCGATCAGCGAGCCTTCGTGGTGCTGCTGGAGCGCGATGTGGCCGCGCGCGTGGCGGCGCTCGGGATCGACGTGGTCCACGAAGGTCACGCCGTTGATCTGGATGGTGATGTGCGTCCCACCCGGCTCGTCCACGCAGCGAACGAGATAGTCGAACCAGGTGTCGGGCGGGACCAGCGTGGTGCCGTTCGGGACGATGGCGTAGAGCGAGCCGGTCTTCTGCGGATCGGCGAAGGTCGAGTTGATCTGCGCCTCGTAGCCCGCCGGCCAGCCGGGGCCGTAGGTGGTGCGGAAGTAGAAGCCCGAGTTGCCGCCGTCCGAGATCTTGAAGCGCCCGCGCACCTCGAAGTTCACGTAGTCGCCGCGCGGGCTGAAGAGGTGGCTGGTCCTGCCCTGCCCGAGGATCACGCCGTCCTCGACGCTCCAGTTGCCGTCGTCGGAGATCTGCCAGCCGTCCAGGGTTGCACCGTCGAGCAGCGGTTCCCAGCCCTCGGGCTCGAGCTTCGGCACCTTCGGGAACACGCGCACGTCGGCGATCGCGACCTCCGTGTGATCGCCCTGGATCATGAGCGGCCCGAACGCGGCTTCTTCGGCGAAGAGCGCGCCCAGCGTCGGCTCGGGCACCTCGACGTTCTCGTGCAGGAGCACGTCGTCGATGCGCACGCGCAGGAAGCGCGCGTTCTCGGTCTTCGTGCCGGCGGCATCGAAGCGCGGCGCCTGGAACTCGAGGTCGAGCTCGTGCCACTGCCCGGCCTCGCGGAAGGCGTTGAAGTCGGGCGCGCGTCCGGGCCAGTGCTCGCCGCGATAGATCCCGCCGCAGTCGCCCATGGCGAGATCGGCCTCCTTGCCGGCGCTGTCCAGGAGCTGCACCTCGTAGCGGCCCATCACGTACACGCCCGAGTTGCCCTTCTCCGGGAGCTGGAACTGCAGGTGGATCTTCGCGTCGCCGAAGAGCTCCTTGGAGACGAAGGGCGTTGCGTCCGGCCCGACGTTGACCAGCGCGCCGGTGCCGTCCTTGGTGAGGAAGCGCGAGCGGTCGGCCGTGTCGAGCTCGGCATCGCACAGCTTCCAGCCCGAAGAGTTCCAGCGTCCGAGCGCGTCGCCCCACGTCAGGAACAGCCAGCCCTCGCTGCCCGACTCGCGCGCCGGCGGCGGGGCGACGAGCTTGGCGACGTGCTCGAACCGAGCGGGCACTTCACGGTCCCCGCTGGGTAGCGCGTTGAGCGTGTAGGCGAACTCCTCGTGCAGGAGCGGGGTGCCGTCCGTCGCGGTGACACCCTTCACCTTCACTCGCAAGACGTGGCCGGGGGTCATCCCCTCGACTCTTGCGGTCAAGCCGCATTGGTAGCGACACGTGCGGTTCTCGATGTCGCAGCCAACCCCCTGGAAGGTGGACTCCACGCGCGCAGGGAGCTGCGTGACGTCTCGCTCCGGGGAGCCGTACTCCCACCAGTAGTCGTAATCGTATTGAACGACCTCGAGCGACAAGCCGTCCTTGGATCCAAGACTCGACGAGGTGAACCCGACCTTGATCTCGTCTCCCTGCACGCTGACCCAGGCGATCTCCATCGGTTTCTTGCCGGTCCAACGCACGCGCGCGACGCCGTCGGCCGGCGAGTAGCCGCCCCAACCGCGGTTGGTCAACCCGCACAGGAGCGTGCCGTCCTCGGCGAACAGAACGCGCACGGCCGAGCCCACGCGCTGGCGTAGCGGCACGACCCAGCCCTGGTACTGGCCTTCGACCTCCACCATCTGGCCGCGCAGCACCATCCCGTTCGTCATCTCGGCCAGCATGAACTGCCCCTCGAACGGCCCGAACTTCCCGCCCGTCTGGTCCCACGC
>JABFRZ010000002.1 GCA_013140785.1 Planctomycetota bacterium
GTCGCCCACCAGGTACAGGTACTCCGAGCTGTACAGGTTCAGGAAGTGCAGCAAGAGGTCCGCGCGACAGGTGCGCGTCCCGAGGTGCACGTCCGAGATCCAGATGGAGCGCCACTTCCCGCGCGGCCCTCGCTCGCGCTCGCCGGCGGCTTGCTGGCGCGTCGCGCGCCGCGGCTCCCTGGGCGGGGTCTCGATTCCTTGTTTCTTCAGCATCGCGTCCTCATTGCCTCACTGGCTCGTTGCGGCCTTTGTTTTGTTGTCACCAAAGGATCGTCGAGGAACGCCCGCAGCGGGGTTGGGTGAGGCTCAAACGTTCGTCAAGGGAGCATCAAGGGCCCGGCGGGGCAACGAAGTCGGACTTCCCCCTGCAGGGTCGCGTGACCTCACCAGCAGTTGGCATGGGCTACACCGGCGACCCGTTAGGATCAGTCCGATGCTCTCCCTGCTCGCGGCCTTTGCGCTCCTTGCCTTTTCCCTCCCCCAGGACGAGCCGGGCTACCGCGCGCTCTTCGACGGCACGAGCCTGGCGGGCTGGGTCACGCGCGGCGGCCGCTACGACGGCGCCGCGCGCTGGAGCGTCGAAGACGGCTGCATCGTCGGGCGCCAGGGCGAGGACGGCGCGGGCGGGCTGCTCTACACCGAGCGACGCTTCGCCAGTTTCGAGCTGCGGCTCGAGGTTTGGCTCGATCAGCCCTTCGACTCGGGCGTGTTCGTGCGCATGGCGCCGGAGGGGAAGGGCGCGCAGGTGACGCTCGATTGGCGCGAAGGCGGCGAGATCGGCGCGATCTACTCAGACGGCTTCCTGCAGCACAACACGGGCGGCGCGGCGCGCTTCCGCCGCGACGCGTGGAACGACGTGCGTGTGCGTTGCACGGGCTTCGACATGCGTCTCGAGGTCTGGCTGAACGGCGACGAGCTCAGCGACTACACCTTGCCTGCGGACAGCCCCGGCTACGCGCCGAGCGGGTTGATCGGCCTGCAGGTGCACGGCGAACGCGGCGATACGGGCGCGGCGCGTTTCCGCAACGTGCGCGTGAAGGAGCTGCCACTGTTCGGCGAGGAGCCGTTCAGCGTGACGGCCGGCGGCCTGCTCGCGCTGACGGAGCACGGCCAGCGCCTCGGCTGGAAACCCATCTTCGACGGCCAGTCGCTCGACGGCTGGGAGATCGAGGGCGAGCCGGAGCGCTACCGAGCTGCCGAGGGCGTGCTCGCGTTCCTCGCGCGCGGCGGCGGCGGCCACCTCGCGACGCGCGCAGACTTCGGCGACTTCCAGCTGCGCCTCGACTTCCGCCCCGCGCGCATGGCGAACTCGGGCGTGTTCCTGCGCGCCGCGCGCGACGGCTCGAACCCGGCCTTCTCCGGGTGCGAGCTGCAGATCCTGGACGACTTCGACTGGGAGCGCGTCACCAGCACGAAGCTCGCGCCCTGGCAATTCACCGGGAGCCTGTACGGTGCCGTGCCGCCGGGCGAGGCGGGAACGCTGCGCCCTATCGGCCCGATCGGCGCGTGGAACACCTACGAGGTGCTGTATCGCGGAAAGCGCCTGGCCGTGGCGCTGAACGGACGCACGCTGTTCGACGTGGACACGCACGCACTGACGCCAGAGAGCGGCGCGCCCTTCGCGCAGCGGGCCAAGCGCGGTTTCATCGGCTTGCAACACCACGGGTCCGAGGGCGTCGAGGGCGAGGTGGTGGTGGAGTTCCGCAACGTGTTCGTGCGCGCGCAGTAGGCGCGAGGTCCGGCGCGAGGCCCCGGCCTCTGCAGGTTTCTGCCAGCAAGCGAGCCCTCACTCGGGTAGCGCGAACCTCAGCAGGCGTCGCGACTGCAGGATGAGAACCCACAGCTCGTTCCCGGATGGAGACAGGCCCCAATCCCTTTCGCTGTCCGGGTCGCCCTCGGTGACGAGCTCGATTCCCCGCAGACTCCCGTCGCGCGTGTCGAGCAGCCAGGCGGGCTCCGAGAAGCGCGTGAGCAACACCCAGCGTCCCGAATGGGCGATCCCGGAGGGATCCAGCTCGTCCGGAAGGACGTGCTGGCCGAGAGCTCTTCCCTGCGCGTCGAAGCGCGCCACGAGCCCGGCGCCCGGGCTGCGTCGGATCCCGTAGCTACGGCCGGGGAGGTCCAGCACGGCAAGCGAGCCATCCGCTGCCACCGACAGATCCTCGATCGACCGCCACCAATTCCCGTCGGCGAGCTTGGGCAGCGCGAGTTCGAGCTCACCACGGGGGCCATGACGGACCGGCGCGCTCTCGACGACGCACCAGTACGCGTCCCGACCAGGCACGAAGGCCACGTTCCCGCCCTCGAGCTTCTGCGTCCCGCGGCTCGAGCCGTCTGGCCCGAAGCGGACGTGGTGGTTCGCGAACCGACTCTCGGCCGCGAAGGCTCCTCCAGCAGAGTCTCGTCCCAGCCGCAGCGGGAAGCACAGCTCGTCGAGGTCCTCTGGACGCGGGCGGCCCAGCCACACGCGCTCGCCCTCGTCGTCGAACACGTGCAGCGTGCGTGTACGGTCGTCCAGGATGAGCACGCACCCGAAAGCCGAGTCGATGACGCCTCGACCCGGATCCTCGAGCCAATCGACGAGTACAGGCGGTCCGAGCTGCTGGTCCACGACTCCGTTCTCGTCGAGACGCACGAGCTCGTGCCCGTCCGTGGTCCACAGTCGTCCGTCCGGCGCGACCCGCAAGGAACGTCGGTACTCGATGCGAGGAACACCGTCCGTCATGCGTGCGTCGAACTTGGCGCGCACCGTGCCATCCAGCGCCATCCGCCAGAGGGGTGGCTCACCGTCGGCGTGCACGAGGACGCCGCCGTCGCGGTCGCGCACGATCGAGCTCGGATAGCCAGGCTCGCGACCCCACGCTGTTGCGAGGTCTATCGTCTCGACGTACTGCCCCTGGTCCGTGAAGACCTGCAGCACCTTGCGTATGTTGTCGAGCACGACGACCCTGCCGCCGCTCGTCACCGCGACGTCTTGGGGTGCGAACAGCTTGGCCGGATCCTGGTAGTCCTCGTCGATGCTCCAAAGCGTTTCTCCGGTCTCGGCGCACGCGCTCAGCGTGTCCGTCATCGTGAACGCGGAGTGCCAGGTGGATAAAACGAGCAACCGTTCGCCGGGGAGCTCCGCCACGCGCGCCACGTCCTGACCGGGGAACTCTGCCAGCTCTTCGTACGCGCCGGTGCCCTCGTCCACGCGCCACGCACGTGCCTTCGTGTCCTCCTCGAGGGTCGGTGCGACGGCGAGCCAGCGGGAACCGGCGAGCGGATACCAGTGGAAGCGCCGGACATCGCTTGCAAAGGCGGGAACGCGCGTGGCGGACCGCAAGCCGCCAGCCTCGCTGAGCCGCACGAGTGTGATGCCCCCCTCTTCGCCCCGCGCGAAGCGTACGTGCCCCTCGGCATCGAATCCGAAGGCGAGGATGTCGCGAATCTCCGCCTTCGGCGGTGCCGGCGGACCGAGACTGACCGCGCGCAGCAGTCTCGGCCGGAATGGTTGGGCCAGCACGGGACCGGTCGTTTCAGGTGGCCCGAACGGCTCACGCTTCGCCTCGCTCACCGTCCATCGACCCTGCGCATCGCACGCGACGGAATACGTCACGCGCTGTCCCTCGGCCGCATGGCGCAGCACGAACTCCCCCGAATCGGTCGCGAGAATGGCGCCGTTCTGGAACACCTCTCCGATCAACAGGGACTCGGCCTCGCGATCGCCGCGTGTCTCGTAGTCGTGTGGGAGGTCGAGATTCCAGACGGGACGGCGCTCGGCGTCGAGCATCTGGAACGTTGCACCCAGCGAGCGTGAGGCGGCGTCGGAGCCGTGTCGGTACCAGTGCACGAGCACGAGCGGCGTCTTCGGGATCGCCCGCACGCCCCAGGCCTCGGCCCCCTCGAGCCCGAGCAGGACTTTCGGGTGCTCTTGAAACAGGGGCTTGCCTGCGGCGAGGTCGTAGGCCCACCAGCTCTCGCCCGACTGGTAGTCGGCGTCAGCAGCGATGCGCACCACGAGCCTGTCGAGTTCGTGCTGCACGAACATCCCCAGCGCCAGCGGCTCGCCGGCAGCATGCATCATCCTGCTCATCGTTCGCTCATGTACCTCGTCGATGAGCACTTCGCCCTTGGGCGACAGCACGACGACGTGCAGGCTGCCGCCGGACGCCATTTCCTGGACAGCATCGACGTACGCGTATCCCCCGACGCGCCCGCCGTCCGTCACCGCCGCCTCCCACAGCGCGAACGGGTGGCGCTTCCTCCATGCCTCGCGCCCGCCGCCGGTGAGCGTGTAGTCGGCCTCGCCCGAGCCTTCGCGCGTCAGGGGCTCGACCCGCAAGCTCCAGCCGCCGGAGGGCGACGAGTAGGTCTTCGGCTGCAGCTCCGGGGCGGGCGCGCCAGCGACCAGGACCAAAGCGAGGGCGAGAAGCGTCATCCGATTCCTCAGTCGACGAGCGCGGCGGAGTCCCAGCCTATTCCGGGGCCGGCCGCCGCGACAGGCGCGCGGCGAGGCAAGTCTAGTCCCAGAACAAGCAACCACGGGTCCGAGGGCGTCGAGGGCGAGGTCGTGGTGGAGTTCCGCAACGTGTTCGTGCGCGCGCAGTAGGCGCAGCGCCTTGGGCCCCGCCTCCGCAGGTTTCTGCCAGAATCCAGGAGTGTTCTCGACCCGCGGCCGGGAGCACTCCCGCCATGGAACCTCCGTTCACCGACAGCGACCGTCTCTTCGGCGAGTTCCGGCGCACGGGTGATGCGCGCGCGCTGGGCGAGGTGTACGACCGGCTGGCGCCGGAGCTCTTGGGCGTGGCGTTGCACACGACGCGGGATCCGGCCCAGGCCGAGGACGTCTTGCAGGCGACCTTCGTGGCGGCGATCGAGCAGGCGCAGCGCTTCGATCCGGAGCGGCGCGTGCTGCCGTGGCTGGTGGGCATCCTCGCCAACGAGGCGCGCAAGGCTCGCGAGCGCGGGACGCGCCGGCCGGATCCGGAGCGGCTGGCGCGGAGCGCGGACTCTTCTCCCCAGGAG
>JABFRZ010000420.1 GCA_013140785.1 Planctomycetota bacterium
GTCGAGCATGTCCTCCAGCGTCGGCTTGTGCGGGAACTCCATCGGACGCACGTGGGCCAGGATCGACATGTGCCGCAGGGTGCGCATGTGCGGGGAGAGCGCGAACACCTCGGCGTGTGGTCGGTAGCGCGACAGTTGGCGCGGGGTGTTGCCGGTCTCCGTGAAACAGATGATGCGTTCGACCCCCAGAGCCTCGGCCGCCTGCGCGGCCGCCAAGGCCACGGCGTTGGAAAAAGTCGGCTCGGAGGAGCGGAAGCCCACCCGCGGCAGGTCGTGGTAGCGCTGGCTGGCCTCGACCGCCCGCGCGATGCGCTGCATGGCCTCGACGGCCTCCACCGGGTACTTCCCGACCGCCGTCTCGGCCGAGAGCATGACCGCATCGGTGCCGTCCAGAACGGCGTTGGCGACGTCGGTCACTTCGGCCCGCGTCGGGCGCGACGAGTGCACCATGGACTCGAGCATTTCCGTGGCGGTGATCGTGAACTTGCCCGAGCGCAGCGCTGCCTGGATCAGGGTCTTCTGCACCATGGGGAGCTGTTCCAGCTCCATCTCGACCCCGAGGTCGCCGCGCGCCACCATCACGCCGTCGGCCGCGTCCAGCAGCTGCTCCAGATTCTCGAGCGCCGTCACGCGCTCGATCTTGGCCACGACCAGGGCGTCCGGAACGCAGGCACGCACGGCCGTGATCTCCTCCGCGCGCGAGACGAAGCTCACGCCCACGAGGTCCACGTCCAGCTCGCGGCACAGCTCGAGGTCGCGCCGGTCTTCTTCGGTCGGCACCATCTGCGAGAGCCGCGAGTCCGGCAGGTGCACGCCCTTGGCGTCGCCGATCGTGCCGGCACGCACCACGCGC
This sequence comes from Planctomycetota bacterium, assembly GCA_013140785.1. Lineage (GTDB taxonomy): Bacteria > Planctomycetota > UBA1135 > UBA1135 > JABFRZ01. Next base: position 854 of record JABFRZ010000420.1, read on the forward strand.
GCGTGCAGGCCGCCGGAGTCCTTTTCCTCGACCACGAGCTCGGCCGCCCCGTCGGCGAGGAGCACGCGCTGGCCCTTCTCGACCGACTCGAGCAAGCCGGGGAAGTCGATCGGGATGCGACCGGGCTCGGCCATGCCGCCGCCCTCGATCAGCCACACCAGCTGGCCCTCCTCGAGATCCAGGGTGCGCTGGGGGAAGAATCCCAGGCGCAACTTGGGGCCGCGAATGTCGGCCAGGATGCCGAGCGGGATGCCCTTGCGGGCTGAAGCGGCGCGCAGCGCGGCGATCCGGCGGCGCACGTCGTCCTCATCGCCGTGGCTCAGATTGATGCGGGCCACGTTCATGCCGGCGTCGATCAGCTCGTCGATGCGCGGCTCCGAGGCCGGGCCAATGGTGGCGACGATCTTGGTGAAGGCGCGGCCCAGGGTCGGGAGCTTGCGGCGCGCGAACCGCACCCAGTTGGGGGTCTCGTTCATGTGGGAGGGCGCAGAGACTAGGCCCCGCCCAAGCTCGAAGCGAGATTGGGAGGCGTGACCCAGACGGGTGCCTGCAAGGCCCTAGGACACGGGGAGTGGCCGGCCCCAAAGAGGAATCGAGGCGTCCGCGATCTGGACGGGAGGGCAAAAACTCGGACCTCTGGCTGGGTTCACCCCCCCACCAGGCGCTGCCACGGGCACCTGGAGGCATTCGCGGCCGGGCATTCCCTTCGCCCTGCAGCGGGCGTCCCTCCGTGTCGCACCGAACGAAACGGCTCCCATGCACCTCCTCCAGTCCATCGTCCTGACTCCCCAAACCGCCGTGATCCTGTTCACCCTTTGGATCTTCGGCTCACTGGCGCTCACCGTCAGCTGGGGACTCGCCGGATGGGTGCTGAGCCGTCAACCCGAAGTGGTTCTGAGCCGTTGCAGCTGAGGCGACCCGCCCTCGCCCCGCGACGTCAGGCGGCGACGGCGGCGATTTCCTTGTCCACCGCCTCGACCCAGATGACCGCCTCCAGGAAGGCGTTCTTGATGGTCGAGCGGGAGAGGCCGAAGCAATCCACCGCGTCCCAATCTCCGCGCTCGTAGGCCAGAGTGCAGCGCAAGGCCTCGGCCATCGGCCCGCGCCCTTCCAGCAGACCCAGCTGGAGTTCCTCGGACAGCGGCAGCTTCTTCACGATGCGATCCATCGGGACGTTCAACAGCGCATCGAGGGTCGAGAAGAGCCCCATGGTGAAGTAGCTGGGGGGGTTCGCCGCCTTGCTGGCGCGTCCAAGGAGTTCGCACATCTTGGCGCGCATCATGGCCGTCACCAGGAGCTCGCGCGGCTGCTCGTTGACGCCCGAGAGGATGAACAGACACGCCAAGTTCTTGACGGTCGAGAGGCCGAGGTACGTGACCGTCTCCTTCACCGAGTCGATGCGGCGCGGCATGCCGTAGATGGCCGCGTTGATGTGCCGTAGGAGCTTGTAGGAGAGGGCCACGTCCTGGCTGACGATCTCGGCTACGCGCTCGAGATCGTGATCGGGGCTCTGGAACTCGGCCATGAGGCGCAGCAAGTTCAGATTGTTGGCCGGGATGCTCTGGCCCGAGACCACGTTGGGCTTGGCCAAGAAGTAGCCCTGGAAGTAGTCGAAGCCCATGTCCCGGCACAGCTCGAACTGCTCGCGCGTCTCGATCTTCTCGGCCAGTAGCTTCAGGCCCAGGGGCTTGAGCAACTCGAATCGCTCGCGGACTTTCTGCTCCTCCAGCCCGAGGATGTCGAGCTTGACGATGTCGGCCAGGGCGAGCAACGGCAGGCGCTCGGTCTCGCAGTCGAAGTCGTCGAGCGCGATCTTGAAGCCGCGCTGGCGCAGGCTCTTGAGCCCCTCGATGACCTGTTCGTCCGGAGGGACGTCCTCGAGCACCTCGAGCACGACCTGCGTACGCGGCACGGGCAATGGGTACTCGCCCACGATGAAGCCGCGCGTCAGGTTGATGAACGCCAGGTGCCCGCCGACGATGCGCTCGAGCCCGAACTCGGTGAAGGTGTTGAGCAGCACCTGCGAGGTGGCACGATCGCCCTCGGAGAAGTCGGCGTAGTCCACGTCGGCCCCGCGGTACAGGAGTTCGTAGGCGTAGAGCTCGAGCCGCCTCCCGTAGATGGGCTGGCGCCCCACGAAGATGTCTTGCTTGGGCTGAGTGCTGGCGGAATCCATGCCCTTCCAGAGCGCGGCTGACGCTTCCATCCTTCGGTCCCTGCGTGGGCAGGACCTGAGACCTTAGAGCGGTGGCGGGGAAGGTCTTTCGCCCGGGCCTGCTAACGGGCCAGCAGCTCGTGAAATCCTCCGGCCTCGAAGAAGAAGCCGCGCGTCGCGCAAGCTCCGTGGACATCGACGGCCGAGATCACGGTGACAGCCCCCTCCCAGGCACCCTGATCGTCCGCCGCAGACGGCCACGCAGGCCGGTCTGGATGGCTGTGGAAGAATCCAACCACATCGAGGCCTTTCGCCCCGTCCAGAGCAGCGAGGACCGAAGCGGGGTCGAGCTCGAAAGCGGTTCGCGGCGTTGAGTGGATGTTCCGCCCGAGGAGCGTGCGCCGCACGTCGACCCTCGTCGCATCGACGTGCCCAAGGAGCAGGCCGCAGACCTCGTACGGATACCCGCGCCTGGCCTCGCGTTCGATCTCGTCCCGCACCCCGGCGGGAAGGAAGAGGAACCTCATCCTCGTCAGGTGAGCAGGCCGGGCACCTCGCGATAGGAGGGGAAGCGCCCCTCCGCCAGCTTGCTGAACACCCTCCGTCCGTCCACGCTCACCTCGAACGCCCCCCCCTTCGACTCGACGAGCGTGACCTCGGCTCCCGGAAAGGCCTGGGAGAGCTCGACGGCCAGACCGGCCGCCTGGGGCTCGTAGTTTCACTGCACGCAATACTCGATCGTGACTTTCATGACGTCCAGGGGGCCGACGGCGGGAAGGAAGATGGAAGGGGGGCCATTCTGGCACGGCAGGCGTCCCATTCTACCCTTCGTGCACCGCTCTCCGCGGTGAGGCCAGGCTCGTTCGGGGATTGCGAAGCTTCTATAATCACAGCCAACTCGCCCCGCGGGCGCGCGACAAGGCGCGCTCATCGCCACCCACACCACGCGCGCCGGCGGACGCGCATCGGGTCACGCCTCGTAGCCACCGTCCAATGAAGAACTCCCGTTCCCTGTTCGCGCTCCTCGTCCTCGCACCACTCGTCCTGGCCAACGACTGGGCGCTGGACAAACTCGCCTACGAGCCCAAGGCAGGAGCGACCCTGAGCAAGCAGTTCGAAGTCGAGGGCGAGATGGACTTGGCGGACATGAGCCTGGAAGTTGACGGCCAGGACGTCAGCGAGATGGCCAAGATGGAAATGGCGATCAAGACCACCATGAAGCTGTCGGTGACGGATCGCTACGAGGAGGTCTCAGGCGAGCGCCCGACCAAACTGGTGCGGACCTTCGAGGAGATCTCCTCCAGCACGCACATGTCCGGGAACAACCCGATGACGGGGCCAAACGAGCAGGACGTGCCGCTCGAGAGCGAACTCGAGGGCACGTCCGTGGTGTTCACCTGGAACGAAGACGATTCCGCCTACGAGGTGGCCTTCGAGGGCGAGGAGAGTGGCGACGAGAGCCTGCTCGAGAGCCTGGCGGAAGACATGGACCTGCGCGGATTCCTGCCGACGTCCGAGGTGGCCCAGGGCGACACTTGGACGATCCCGGCCGAAGCGATGAAGGCGGCCCTGGCGCCAAGCGGCGACGTCAAGCTGCGTCCGGGGGACGAGAGCAATCCGATGAGTGGGCTGGACCAGTTCTCGCAAAACGACATGATCGGCGATCTGCACGGCACCTTCGAAGCTACCTACGTGGGCACGCGCGAGGAGGACGGCGCGCGCGTGGCTGTGATCCAGCTCAAGATCGAGGGTCGCAGCGCCCAGGACATGACCGAGCGCATGGGTGAGATGAAGGACAAGATGAAGGAGGGCATGCCCGAGGGCATCGACTTCGACGTTTCGGCCATGGACTTGGAGTACGAGCTCGAGGCCGAGGGCGAGCTGCTCTGGAACCTCGAGACCAACTTGGCGTCGACCCTGCACCTTTCCGGCGAAATGCGCCTCATCGTGGACCTCGCAATGAACATGACGATGGGTGACAAGGCGCAATCGATGGACATGTCGCAGACCTACACGGGCAGCCAGACCATCACCCTGACCACGGGCGAGTAGCCGGCGCGCGCGGGAAAAACACGATGACCACCGTTCGCACGCTCCTGCCGGCCCTCGGGGCAGGCCTTGCCTTCACTCTGGGAGACCCGGCCGACAGACCAGCCTTCGACCCGCCGGCGGGATCCTCCCTGACCAAGACCTTTTCCATCGATGGCGAGTTCTCGCTCGACGAGATCAGCGTGATCATGGAAGGCCAGGACATGGGCGGCATGCTCCCGGCGATCGAGATGACCATGACGCAGCACAGCAAGATCGAGGTGACCGACACCTACGAGGCGGTGGCGGGTGGGCGTCCGGCCGTCTTGCTGCGCACCTTCGACGAGCTGGCGGCGACCGTGGACATGGTGATCAGCCCCCCCGTCGAGGTCCCCGAGATGGCGAGTTCGAGCGCGTTGGAGGGCAAGACCGTCGCCTTCCGGTGGAATCCCGAGAAGAGCGAGTACGAGCTTTCCTTCCACGAGGGTGAGGGCGAGGAAGAGCTCCTCGAAGGCCTGCAAGAGGACATGGACCTGCGCCTCTTCCTGCCGCAGTCGGAGGTCGCCGCGGGCGACTCCTGGACTGTGGCGCTGGTCGAACTGCAGCACCTCCTGATGCCCGGCGGCAACCTGCACATGCTGCCGGAGGGAGTGGACGCCGAGCAGGGGCAGGAAGCCGTCGAGATGTTCGAGGAGCTCTTCGGCGATTTCGGCGACGAGTTCGCCGACCTGCTCGAGGGCGAGTGTACGTGCACCTTCAAGGGCGCGGAGGAGCAGGACGGGGTGCGCCTGGGGGAGATCGCGATCGAGCTCGAAGTGGCCGCCAACCTGGACCTGTCGGAGTTCCTCGACAAGGTCATCCGCGCCGCAGTCGCGAAGGAGGGCGTGGAAGGCCAGTTCGACTTCTCGATCGACACGGCCGACCTCAACCTGGATTTCGAGGGCAACGGTACGCTGCTCTGGAACCTGTCCGCCGGACGCATGCACTCGTTCCAGCTGAGCGGTGACGTCACGATCGACATGGACCTGGCCGTGAGCTTCGAGGTCGAGGACGCCAGCCAAGATGTCGAGGCCTCGCTCGAGTTGTCGGGCTCCCTGAGCCAGGAGATCGCGACCAGGGAGTGAGATACCTGCCCGGCCGGGACTTCCCGCCGTACGCCTTCCTGCCCGGACGGGATCCCCATCCCAAGCGCGATCCGGGCGGACACTCCTTCGGTCTCGACGAGGCGCCGCCCCCCTGGCTCCCGCCCGAGCGCTGGGGCGAGAGTGCGCCCTACCTCTGGGGCGCCGACCTCTACAACCACGGTTTCCTGTGGGAGGCCCACGAATCCTGGGAAGGTCTGTGGCACGTCTCGAAGCCGAACCGGATCCAGGCTCTCTTCCTGCAGGGCTTGATCCAGTGCGCGGCCGCCTGGCTCAAGATCGCGATGGCGCAGCCCCAGGGTCTTGCGCGCCTCTCCGCCCTGGCGCTCGAGAAACTCGAGGTCGTGGCACGAGCGAGCGGGGGCGACTACATGGGCCTCGACCTCGATGTCTTCCACCCGGCCGTACGCGCCTTCGCGGCTTCGCGCCCCTCCGCACCAACAGGCTATCCGCAGCTCGTGCTCTCGGACTGAACAGTCTGGAGTCCCTCGTTCAACGAGCGCTCAGGAGCTCCTCGAGCACCCAGCCGATGACCTGGATCTGGCGCTCGAGTGGCGCGAAACGGAGTGGCGGCACGTGCACGAACAGCCCAGGCACACCCCGCTCGCCGGCGTGTGCGAGCAAGTGGTGGTAGATGTGTTCGCACACGTAGCCGCCCGCGGTGCGCGAGATGCTGGCCTCCTTCACGCCACGCCGACGGAGGGCGACCAGCAGGCGCGCGAGATCGACGCTCGTCCGCAAGCGCGGCCCGTCCACGCTGAACTCGCGCGCGCTGCGGCCGTCCACGTCCTGGCGCAAGACGAGCTTGAGCTGGGGCTTCGCCCAGCGTTCCAGCGAGAATCCCCTGCGCCGCGAGGCCACCCCGAGTCCGAGCAGAAGCTCCGGCGGGTCTCCACTTGCGAGCAGCTCGTCCCAGACCAGGGGCGCGCGTGCGTAGCTCACGGGCAGGATCCTGGAGCGCACGCGCAGCCCGGCCGGTGGGCGCGCCGCCAGAGCCCGCGCCACTTCGGCACTCGGGTTGACGCCGAAGGCCTCGAACGGGCCGAAGCCGCTGACGAGCGCCAGGGGTCGGGGATCGGCCATCGAGGGCTCATCCTACGGCGCCTGGGTCGATCGTCCTGGTCGAGCGGCACCTCCTTGCCGGAGAATGGTCCTCCTGACGCCGCGCAACGCGCCGCCCCAAGGAGACCCACCCATGCTGCGATTCCTCCCCGCCCTCGCCCTCCTGTCCGCCTGCCACATTCGGTTGCACGACCACGTGAGCGTGGATGGTGTACGCCTGCCCGCCGAGCACGAGGAGGTGCTCACGCTCAGCGAGTGGCCCGCGGGTGGGCTCGTGATCGAGGCCCACCAAGGCGACGTGAGCGTCGAGCACTCCGAGGGAGCGACGACGATCACCGTGCTCGTGCTCGAGCGCACGCACGGCGAGGCCCACGCGCACATGGAAGGCGGCCGGCTCGTCGTGCGCGCGCCCAACGACGCGAAGTGCGCCATCGGCCGCGTGCTCGTACGCACGAGCGCCGCGCCTCACGGGCTCGAGCTCGGCACGGGAATGGGCGACGTGCGCCTCGACGGAGTTCCGGTGTCCGGACGCCTGAGGCTCTCCACCGGCATGGGCGATGTGGACGTGCGCGCGGCCGGCGAGCCGGGCACCATCGAGCTCACGACCGGCATGGGCGACATCTCGGCGATCGGCCTCTGCTGCGCCCGCTTCGAGGCCGCGACCGGCATGGGCGACGTGAGCGTTGACGGGCTCGAGGCCAGCGAGCTGGCCGAGCTCTCCTCGGGCCTGGGCGACGTGGAGGTCGAGCGCTCGAAGGGCGGCCGGATCAAGGCCGACACTGGCCTTGGCGATGTCGATCTGGTCGAGTCGAGCTTCACCGCACGCGACCTGGACACGGGCCTCGGGAGCGTGCGCGAGCGCTGACGAACTCAAACGCGTTCGGCGGGAAGCCCGACGTTGCGCCCGAGCAGCGCGGCCGTAGAATCCGGCGGCTCCGCGCGCCCATGGCCCCCAAGAAGCGAGTCCTCGTCGCCAACGGTCAAGGATTCTGGGGCGACTCGATCCTCGGTCCGGTGCGGCTGCTGCGCGAGGGGCCGCTCGATTATCTGACGCTCGATTACCTGGCCGAGGTCACGCTGAGCATCATGCAGAAGCAGCGCTCGCGCGATCCGCGCGCGGGCTACGCGACCGACTTCGTGCGCCTGATCGAACGCGTCCTGCCGCAACTGGTAGAGAAGAACGTCAAGGTGGTCGCCAACGCCGGCGGCGTGAACCCGCACGCCTGCAAGGACGCGCTGCTGGCCGTGATCGGCAAGGCCGGCGCGAGCGGCGTGAAGGTGGCGGTGGTCGAGGGCGACGACATCCTCGAGCGCATCGACACGCTGCTGAAGGGCGGCGAGGAGTTCCGCAACCTCGACACCCAGCAGCCCCTGGCGGAGATCCGCGACCGCGTGCTCTCGGCCAACGTGTATCTCGGCGCGTTCCCGATCGCCGAGGCGCTGGGCCAGGGCGCGCAAATCGTCCTGACCGGTCGCTGCACCGATCCCAGCCTCGTGCTCGGTCCGCTGGTACACGAGTTCGGCTGGACCGCCGCGGACCACGGACTGTTGGCGAGCGGCACGATCGCGGGTCACATCGTCGAGTGCGGGGCGCAGTGCACGGGCGGAAACTTCACCGACTGGCGTACGGTGCCCAACCTCGCCTTGGTCGGCTATCCGCTCATCGATGCGGCGCCGGACGGCAGCTTCGTGGTCACCAAGCACGCCGGCACGGGTGGGCTGTGCACGCTGGACTCTGTGCGCCACCAGCTCGTCTACGAGATGGGCGACCCGCGCCGCTACCTGACGCCGGACTGCATCGCCGACTTCACCAGCTTGCGTCTTTCGCAAGAGAGCGCCGAGCGCGTGCGCGTGGACTCGGTGCGCGGCAAGGCTCCGACCCCGACCTACAAGGTCTCGATCAGCTACCTCGCGGGCTGGAAAGCCGCGGGCGAGCTGACCGTCTGCGGCCCGGACGCGCTCGACAAGGCCAGGCTGTGCGCGCGCATCGTGTGGGAACGCCTGGCGTACGACGGGTTCCACTACGACCCGGAGGAACGTCTCGAGGAGTACGTGGGCGCGGGCGTGTGCCACGCGGGGATCCCGGGAGCCGAGGTCCAAGACCCGCCCGAGGTCGTGCTGCGCCTCGGCGTCAAGGGTCCCGAGCGTGACAAGGTCGATCGCTTCGGCCTGGAGCTCGTCCCGCTCGTCACCAGCGGTCCGCCAGGCGTGACCGGCTTCGCCGGCGGGCGCCCCAAGGCCACGGAGATCGTCGGCTTCTGGCCCGCGCTGATGCGCAAGGACCTGGTGAGCGCGCGCGTGAGCGTGTTCACGAGCTGAGATGGCCGAGATGAAGGATGGCTAGCATGAAGGTCGAGCTCGGACGCATCGCCAGCGCGCGCTCCGGCGACAAGGGCGAGGGCTCGAACGTGGGCGTGCTGGCGCGCTCCGACCTGGCCTACGCCTTCCTCAAGGAAGTCCTCTCGGTCGAACGTGTGCGCGCGCACTTCGCGGGCATCAACCGCGGGCCGGTGACGCGCTACGAGGCCGACAACCTGCGCGCGCTCAACTTCATCCTGAGCGACAGTCTCGGCGGCGGCGGCTCCGCCTCGCTGCGCACGGACGCCCAAGGCAAGGCGCACGGCCTGGCACTCTTGCGCATGGTGTTGGAGGTGCCCGAGGAGGTCGTGCAGTCCGTTGCCGAGAACTCCGTCGGCTCGGGATGAACCTGCTGCTCGAGCTGCACGAGAAGTCGCGGCGCCTGGCGAAGCGGATCGTCCTGCCCGAGAGCCAGGATCCGCGTGTGCTGCAGGCTGCGGCCGCGTTGCACGCACAGGGCTTGTGCCGGCCGGTGCTGGTGGAGACGCGCGGGTTGGGCAGCGTGCCGAGCGGGGTCGAGGTCGTCTCGCCGGCGCGCGACGCGCGCACGCCCCGCTTCGCAGAAGCCCTGTACGAGCGCCGCAAGCACCGCGGCCTCACGCTCGAGCAGGCGCACGAGCGCGTGCGCGAACCGCTGATGTTCGCGGGCCTATTGGTCGCGGCGGGCGACTGCGACGGCGCCGTGGGCGGGAGCGAGGCGACCACCGCCGACGTCCTGCGCGCCGGCCTGTGGACCATCGGAACCAAGCCGGGCATCCAGACCGTGTCCTCGAGCTTCCTGATGCTGCTCGGAACTCGCGTCCTGACCTATGCCGATTGCGGCGTGGTGCCCGATCCGACCTCCGAGCAGCTCGTGGACATCGCCCTGGCCGCGGCCGAGACGCACCGGCGCCTGGCCGGCGAGTCGCCGCGCGTAGCGCTGCTCTCGTTCTCGACCAAGGGCTCGTCCAGCCACGCGCGCGTGGACAAGGTGCGCATCGCGGCCGAAATGCTGGCCGCGCGCGCCCCGATGCTCCTGTGCGATGGCGAGCTCCAGGCCGACGCCGCGCTGGTACCGGCAGTGGCCGAGCGCAAGGCCCCGCGCTCAGCGCTCGCCGGACGCGCAAACGTGCTGGTCTTCCCCGATCTCGACGCCGGCAACATCGCCTACAAGCTGACGGAGCGGCTGGCCGGCGCGACCGCCCTCGGACCGTTGGTCCAGGGCCTCGCGAAGCCCTTCATGGACCTATCGCGCGGCTGCAAGCCCGAGGACATCGTCAACGTGGCCTGCATCGCGTCGGTGCTGGCGAATTGAGCGCTCGCGAATTGAGGCTCGCGAATCGAGCGCAGGCCGCGGCCCACGCCGGCTCTCAGGCATCGACCAACGAACGCCAGAGCGCCGGGACGAGCTTGCGCTCCTCGCCCGTCAGCGCGCGCAGGGCTCGCCAGGCGGCGGCCCGGAGCTGCGGTTGGGCCTGCTCGAGAGTCGCGATCAGACCCGGCAGAGCCCAGTGCGAGCCGAGGGACTCGAGCTCGGCGCACGCGGCCAGGGCAACCGCATGCGGCTGCAGCGCCAGGCAATCGGCGATCGCGAGCGCGGCCTCGTGCCGGTAGAGCGGATGCCCGACGAGTTCGCGCAGGGCCTCGTTCGCCGGCCCGGGGCGCGCCGAGACCAGGGCATCGAGCAGCGGCGTCCAGCTCGTCTCCCTCCAGTTCCGCTCGCGCTGGTGCCAAGCCTCCCAGGCGCCGGACTCGGAGCCGAGCGGAAGGTCGGCCAGCGCCGCCAAGGCCTCGACGGCGCAGCGGCTCACCAGCGGCTCGGAGTCGTCCACGAGCGCGATCAGCTCGGGGATCACCTCCAGGGCGTGCACGCTCCCGGCCACGCGCGCGGCCAGCGCGCGCTCGGCGGCCTCCTGACTGTTCAGGAGCCGCGCGGCGTGCTCCATCGTCTGGCCCGCGAGGTCCCAGGGACGCGCACACTCGAGGCGCGCCATGTTCTCGACCACCCTGGCCCGAGACGGCTGACCAGCTTGGAGGAGCCGGACGAGCACGGCCATCCCCTGCTTCTGCCCCGTGTCGCCGATGGCATCCACGAGGACCTCGCGCGTGGCGGGCTCGAGCTTGGCGAGCGCCTTGTCGAGCAGGGACCACGAGCTCGGATCGCGGCGCAAGATCGCGGCCAGGGCCTCGCGCAGCGCCGTACGCACGCGCGGGCGCAGGAGCTCGAGGTCGCCGAGCTCCGCGGCGTCGCGGAAGGCCAGCGCCAGCCCGGCCGCGGAGCCCTTGGCGCCGAGCAGGCGCAACAGCACCAGACGATCCTGGTGGCTCGGCTCGTCCGCCAGCGCCCGTTCGATCTCTTTGATCACCGCGTCCGTGGGCGCGCGCTCCAGCGCCAGGAGACACAGCCCCGGGATCGCCTCCGGCTCGCAGGACCAGTCCGCGGGCCGCCACTCCTCACCCACCAGGAGCTCGAGTCCGCGACCCGTGACGAGCTCGTAGAGGACCGGGACGGCTGCGGGTCCGAGCGCGACGAGGCCGTTCGCGAGCTCGTCGGCCGTGCGCTCCTCGGTCCCGGAGGGACGGTGCAGAACCGCGCGCACCGCCTCGAGCTCGCTCTCATCCGGGCTCGGGAGAGCGCCGAGCCAGAGCAGTAGGAACGCGGTCCTCCATGATCCGGGATGCCCCTCCTGTGCTCCCATCAGCGCTCGACCTCGCGCCACGAAAGCACCTCGTAGGAGGCCGAGTCGCCATCGGTGGACTTCGGCAGGCCGGGCATGTCCAGCTCACCGGCGGCGATGCGCTCGTCGAAGTCCACCATCAGCTTGGAGTGCTGGACGGTGGTGGTCCTGCTGGTGCCCGAGCCCGATGTGACCGAGTAGTCGCGGTTGATCTTGACCTGGTTGCCAGCGGTCATGTTGCCGTAGAGCTCGACCTTGGCCGAGCCCGTGGCGCTGAGGTTGACGTCGTGGAAGTTGTTCTCGGCGTAGAGGAAGGCGTACATGCGCTCCAGCGTTCCGAAGCTCGGGTCACCGAAGTAGATGTTGCCGCTGTCGGCCACGGCCGAGTCCTTCATGGCGACGAAGGCCACGCCGTCCTTGTTCTTGTTCGTGTAGAAGAGGTTGTCCGAGATGTAGACGTTGCCCTTGACGACGAACGTGACCTGGACTCCGTCGGTGCCGCCGGTATTGAACTTCATCGACATCGTGTTCTTGTTGTGGATCCAGAGGTTGCCGTCGATGAAGAACACCTTCTGGTTCGAGCTCGTGCCCGGCTCGCCGCCTATCCCGGAGAGGCTGATCTGGTAGGCGTTGGTGCCGTCCGAAGTGGCGTCGCTCCGCACCGTTTCGTAGGGGTCCTCGAGGAAGTAGTCGTCCTTGGCCGTGCCCCCGGTCTCGCTGGTGCGATCGCTCGGGTTCTTGCGGAAGATGTGGGCCGGATTGGACTCGGGCAACTGCCAGGCATTGCCGCCGGCCGAGTCGGAGGTGTAGGTCGCGCCGCCGGTCGCGAACTCGCCCGCCACTTTGATGTCGGCCGTGGATTCGTAGGCCATGCCCACGAGGTCGGGGATGGCCTGCTTCTTACCCGTCTCGGCCGTGCTCGAGCCCGTGCCCGTCACCGAGCCGGAGGCGCGGATCGTGCCGGAGACTTCGGCGTCCTGACGCACCACGACGCTCCCGCCGCTGTAGATGTCGCCGGCGACCCTGTCGGCCTGCGCGCCGATCCCGTTGAGGTCCAACACGTAGGTGGGATCCCCGGAGCTGTTCCCGGCGAAGATGGCGTTCGTGTAGACGCCCTCTTCCTTTTTCTCGACCACCACCTCGATGGCCTTCTCCTGCAGCCCCGCGCGCGCGTGGGAGGTCAGCGTGAAGATCGAGTCGCCGTCGTCCGCCACGTCGACCCAGTAGCTGCCGCCCGAGGCCTTGACGGGCTCGTAGGCGCTGCCGACGACCTCGACCGTGCCCGCTTCCAGGTCGGCCAGGGCGTCGTTCACCCCGGCCTGGGCCACGAAGAAGGCGCGGTTCTGGTCCGCGAGAGCCGAGACCTCGCCGCTGTGGCGCTGCGAAAGCGACAGCACGACGCCGGCCAGGCTGCCGATGACCAGCAGCACGATCACCGCGATGACCGTGGCGTTGCCCCTGCGGCCCTCGGATGTGAACGGAACGAATGCCTTCATGTGACCCCTTCAGTTGCGAACGAACACGGCCGTCTCGACGACCTTGGTTATCATTGCCCCGCCCAATCCCAGGCCCTGCAGTCCGAGGCGGACGGTGAGCAGGTCGCCTTCGATCGAGAAGCACAACCCGCGCTCGTCGATCAGCCCATCTCCATCCTCGTCGGCTGCGTCGGAGGTTTCGCCGGGCAAGAGCTCGCACAGGCCGTGTCCGAGCACCGTTCTACGCTCCCCGGCCAGGCCCTCGTTCTCGATCAGGGCGAGCAGGCCCTCGTCCACCAGCCCGTTGCCGTCGTTGTCCTGCCCGTCGTCGAGCTCGCTCGGCTCGCGCTCCCAGCGCAGCGTGAAAACGGAACTCCACTGCACGACGCCGCCGGCGACCCCCAGACACTTCTGGTAGATCAGCGTGTCCGAGCCCTGGGTCTCGATGGTCGCGGGTTGCAGCGAGCCGCGACGCGCCGAGGCGAGTTCGCTGGTAACGCGCTGCAGCAGCCGGCTCGCGCTCGAACTCACCGCCTGCGACGCTCTGCGCTGGCGGAAGAGCGCCATGCAACGATCGGTCGCGAGCCCGGCGACGAGCAACAGGCTCCCCATCAGGCACGCGCCGAGGATCACCTCGACCATGGTGAAACCCGCGCGCGCGGGCCGAACGCGAACGGGCGCTTTCATGGATTCCTGAGCACGGTGGACATCACGGACGAGCGCGGCCCGGTGGCGCCCTCCCAGTCGAGCCGCAGGGTGATCGGCAGGGCGTTGGCGGCCAGCTGGTCGGCCACGTCGTCCGGGAAGCTCACGGCGACCTCCGGTCCGTGCTTCTTGCCGATGACGAGCAGCGGATCGTCCACCTGGAGCTCCCCGAAGTAGTCGCGCTGGGGATCGGGATCGTCCTCTGGGTCCTCGTTGTAGGCCGCATACACCTCCTCGATCGGCATGGCGTGCATGCCCTCGAGCAGCGCGCGCACGTTCTGGCTGGCGGCGGCCGCTTCCTCGTTCGCTTCATCCAGGCGCAGCGCCCAGAAGACGGTCCCGACGAGCGTACCGAGGGCGATCGCGAGGATGGCCAGCGCCACGCACACGTCCACGAGCGAGAACCCGTCACGCTCTGACCTGGGTCGATGGGGAAGCTGCATGCGAGCGGGCGGCTACGTGAAGAGCCAGAAAGCCCTCCCGAATCCGGGATGACTCTCGGTCTTGTAGAAGCCCGGTCTTGAGCCGCGCTCGCCCTCCCGCTGTGCGCGCGAACCCGATCGCGCACGGAAAAGAAGGCCACCACCTGCAACGAGGCACGCACTGCGCGATCCCGCGGGCCTGGCTTCGCCGGCCGCGCGCGGCCAGCCGATGACTGGGCCCCATGGATCGCGCCGCCGCCGAGCTGTTCCTCGCCTGCCTGTTCGTCGAGTCGACCCCCGAGCGCCTCGAGGCCGTGCGCAACACCGCGAAGACCCTCCGCAACTGGGAGGGGCTGCAGTCGGCGCTGGAGGGTCACGGAGTGCTGACGCTGTTCTTGCGCAACCTCGAGCAGGCCGGAGTCGAGCTGCCGCCCGCGATCGCGCCGAGGTTCCAGGCGCAGAGCGGCGCGCAACGCGACGACGACCAGGGCTCACGCCTCACCCTGCAGCGCTTCCTGGCGGCCGCCGCGCGCGAACAGGTCGAGGTCACGCTGGTGGGCGGCTCGGCCTTGTTCCTCGACCTCTATCCCGAGCCGCTGCGGCGTGCAGGCCAGCTCGAGTTCCTGGTCCCACCCGAGCACCTCGGCCGCGCCCTCGCGGCAGGCAAGCAAGCCGGGCTTCTGCTCGACGAAGGCGCGCTACCCGCCTGGTGGTACCGACGCGTCGAGGCGCCCCTGCCGCTCGCGCCGAGTTCCTCGATGCTGCGTGGCGTGAGCCTGCGCTGCCGACTGCACCACTCCTCGCTGCTCCTCACCGCGCGCGAGCCCGAGCTGCTCGCGCGCCGCCGCCGCTCACCGTTCGAGGGCCATGCGCTGTACCAGATGGACCCGATCGACGGCTTGCTCGAGCTCTCCGTGCGAATGGCCACGCAGGCCGGCGAGGCACTCGTGCACGGGCGGCGCCACCTGCTCACGGCCGCGAGCCACGCTCAGCACCCCCTGCGGCTCGACCACTTGCTCGACCTGCGCACACACGTCGAGCGGCGCCATGGCGAGATGGTGGTGGGCGAGGTGATTGCCCGCGCGCGCGAGTGGAGCGCCGAGCCCGCGCTGCGCGCGATCCTCGACTGCATCCAGATGGGACTGGGTTTCCTGCCCAGCGCGCGCGAGTGGGCGCGCTCGTTGGCCCAGGGCCTCGCGAGCGCGACCTCGGGACCCAACGGAACTTCGTCGGCGCTGTTTCGGCCCGACCCGATCGAACGCCTGCCGCAGTGGCTGCGGCCCTCGAACGCGTTCCTCGCGCGCCGCTACGCGCTCCCGC
>JABFRZ010000496.1 GCA_013140785.1 Planctomycetota bacterium
CAGGCATAGAGCGGCGATCTCGGCCAGATCGAGCACGGCCAGCGCGGGAGCTCCTGCGCGCGCGCGCCAGCCGTTCCTCGCCTGGTGGCGCGCAGCGGTGATCACGGTCCGGCCGTCGAGGAAGGCGTGCAGCTGCTCCAGCGCGCGCGCGGCCTCCGGAGCGCCGTCGAGGTCAGCGGCGCTCAAGCCGAATTCGCGCGCCAGGCGCGCGCCGACGTGCTCGGCCGCGAGCGTGTCCGAGGGTGCGCGCTCCGACCGACAGAACGCGGCGAAGCTGTCCCAGCGTCCATCCGCGGCTTGCCGCAGTGCCTGCACGCGGACCAGGCTGTCGCGCTCGGGGTCACCACCCGTACACCACAGCGTGGCGAAAGCGAGGTGTGCGGGGCGCTCCGCGGACCACGGCGCGGCGCGCGCGGGCTCGGGGTAGAGCCCCGCGTCCCAGGGCGCAGCCTCACTCACGCGGATCATCGCCCGAGAATAGCGCGCGGCTCGCGGCCAGATCGGGAGGCGCCGAGAGATCGCACGCCGCACGCCAGGGAGCGCGGCCCCTTCGCTAGACGGCTCGCGGCTCGTCCATTAGGATCCGGCGCCGCAGTTGGCAAACCAAGGGCTCCGAGCGGGCCTTCCTTGCGGGTCTGGCCCGTCCACGAACCAGTTCCTGCCCCGGACAGAACGCCCCATGGACATCTCGGAGATCCAGGTCGATGGCTACGAGCGCGTCGCGCGCTGCCGTGACCCCCGTTCCGGTCTGCACGCGCTCATCGCGATCCACGACACGACCCTCGGCCCGGCCCTGGGCGGGATGCGCATGCTGCCGTACGCCTCCGAGGACGAGGCTCTGTTCGATGTCCTGCGCCTGGCGAAGGGCATGACCTACAAGTCGGCGGTCGCGGACACCGGCCTGGGCGGCGGCAAGTCGGTCATCCTCGGCGACACGACCAAGAAATCTCCCGAGCTCTTCAAGGCCATGGGACGCTTCGTGGACAGCTTCGGCGGGCGCTACATCACGGCCGAGGACATGAACATCGGGGTCTCCGACCTCGAGATCGTGCGCACACAGACGCGCTGGGTCTCCGGGCTCTCGCGCGAATCGGGCGGCTCGGGCAATCCCAGCCCCTACACGGCCTGGGGCTGCTTGCAGGGCACGCGCGCGGTACTGCGCGAGGTGTGGGGCTCGGACGACTTCAAGGGGAAGCGCATCCTGTTGCAGGGCGTCGGCGCCGTCGGCGGACGCATGGCCGAGCTGTTCAAGGAGCGCGGCGCGCACGTGATCATCTGCGACATCAACGCCGCGCGCGTGCAGGAGCTGCAGAAGAAGCACGGCTTCGAGGCGGTGGCCGACGAAGGCCACGAGTCGGTGCCGTGTGACGTCTACGCGCCGTGCGCGCGCGGGGCCACGCTCAACGACGAGACCATCCCGAAGCTGCGCTGCAAGGCCGTGGCCGGCTGCGCCAACAACCAGCTGCGCGAGCCACGCCACGCCGACGTGCTGCGTGAGCGCGGCATCCTCTACGCGCCCGACTACGTCATCAACGCCGGCGGGATCATCAACGTCGGCATGGAGCTCGCGCCCGGCGGCTACGACGAGGCCAAGGCCATGGGCAAGATCGATCGTATCCACGACCAGCTCGCCAAGGTCTTCGAGCTGGCGCGCCAGCACGACATCAACACGCGCGAGGCCGCCGAGCACCTGGCCGAGATGCGCCTCAAGCGCGCGCGCGAGCAGCAGGCGCAGAAGCGCTAGGCGCTAGTCCTTGCGTAGGAAGTCCACCAGGTCGGCTTCCAGCTCGCGCAGGCCGTAGTCCATCACCGTCAGCGCGCGGTACGTGATCTTCTCGAGCGCCTCGGGCGTGTTCGGGTTGAGCGTGCGCGGCGGCGGGTAGGAGAGGAAGTAGGAGAGCGACAGGCGCTCCACCTCGCCGCCCTGCTCGCGTCCGGCGTACTGCCAGGGTGCGTCGTCGAAGGGCAGCGTCCCGGTCAGGATCTCGTAGAGCATCACGCCGATGCCCATCACGTCGGCCTTGTTGTTGCGCAACAGCAGCGGGTTGTAGTGCGGCGTGGTGGAGATCAGGGTCTCCTTGCTGGTGCGCAGGGCCGGATCGATCATGACCACCGAGCCCGAGGGCTTGACGATGATGTTCTCGGGCTTGAGGTCGCCGTGGTAGGCCAGCGTGCCGGACTCGTTGAGGTCCTGCAGCGCGCGCGCGATCGCCAGGAACCAGTTCAGGCGGATGCCCTCGAGCGCGCGGATCTTCTCGCGCAGCGTCTTGCCGCGCACGTACTCCATGACCACCACGGGGCGACCGTCGATCTCGAACTGGTCGCGCACACGCACGATGTTGGGGTGCTTGACGTCCGAGAGCAGCACGGCCTCGCTGCGCACGAGCGAGTCGATCTCGTGCATGTCGAGGAAGTCGATGCGCACGCCGTCCGGCCGGAAGAACACGGCCTCGCCCGGGGTCTCGTCGGGACTGATCCACTCCTGCGAGCGCTCGTCGGTGATCTCGACGAAGCGCGTCACGTAGCGCCCGCCGCCGGCCACGTCACCGAGCTTGAGCGCGACCTTGCGTCCCTGCGCGTCCTCGGCCAGGTACACGTAGGCGAATCCACCGCGCCCGAGGAACTTCTGGACTCGGTAGGCACCGAGGTACTCGCCAGCCTGGAGCTTGATCATGGGGGAGGAGCCTCTTGAGTCGTTGGCCCCGCTCGGGGGGGCAGGGGTCTTTCGAGCGATCCCCCTACCGGGATTGAGGCAAACCACCGTCCGACGGGGGGGCGTCGGAAGGCTGCGCGGGTTGCGCCGGTTCGCCCGCGTGATCCGCGCGAGCAGGAGCCGCCATCGATCCAGGAAGCGGACCGGTTTCGCACTCGCTGACTTCGATCAGTTCGCACTCGCCGCTCGACCCGAAGATGCGCTGCGCGCCCGCCGCGATCGTGCCGGAGCCGACCCAAGCCGGTTCTTCGTGATGTGGCAAATAGCGATAGGCGCGGCCGAGCGTGTCGATCAGGCCGAGATCCTGATGCCACGCATTGCGCACCACGTAGATCGAGTCCGGCGCGCGGCGCCCGTCCTCGAACAGGACGACCAGCCCGAGTCGCACGCCGTCGCTGAAGACGTCCCAGGCGCGCGCGCGCGTGCCCACGCGCACACTGGGTGTGGGGGTGCTCGACACCTCACGCGTCGAGATCGTGCGGCAGCCGGCGCAAAGCAGCAGGGTCGTGACGAGCAGGGACTTCAAGCCCGCCGCCTATCGACACGCGCGAGCTCGGACCCAAGCTCCAGGCGCATGAGTTGATCCTCGAGGTCGCCGTTCGTTCCGCCGCGCTCGCGCGCATGCGTAGAATAGGCCGCCCCATGGACGCCCACGCTCTCGATTGCCATCGTCGCGCCGGGAAGATCGCCAAGGAGTGTCGCGAATGGGCAGCCGCGAACATCCGCCCTGGGGTGCGCGTGCGCCACGTGCTCGAGACGGCCGAGGCCATGATCCGCGCGCGCGGGGCCGAGCCCGGATTCCCGGCGCAGTCCAGCCGCAATTCGATCGCGGCGCACTACTGCAGCGCGCCCGGCGACGAGCTCACCTACGAGGTCGGCGACTGCGTCAAGGTGGATCTCGGCGTGCACGTGGATGGTTACGTCGCCGACACCGCCACCAGCGTCGATCTGTCGGTCGATGGGCGTTGGAAGCCCTTGATCAAGGCCTCGTCCGATGCGCTCGCCGCCGCCATCGCCACGGTCGGAGCGGGCGTGCGCGTGGGCAAGATCGGCGCTGCGATCGAGCGCACGATCATGGCAGCCGGCTTCCAGCCGGTTCGCAACCTGACAGGACACGGCGTCGGACGCTGGAAGGTCCACACTCCGCCACAGATTCCCAACTACGGCGAGAGCGGGGGCGAGACCCTGGCCGAGGGCATGGTCTTCGCCATCGAGCCCTTCGCCTGCACCGGCCGCGGCTACATCCGCGAGCGAGGCCGGGCCGAAGTCTTCATGATGGTCCGGCCACCGAAGAAGGCGAAGGGGCTCGACAAGGACGTCCTGAAGGCCATCGAGGCCTGGCGTGGGCTGCCTATCGCGCGGCGCTACTTCCAGCATCTGGAGGGCGCGGCCGTCGAGGACACGCTGTCCAAGCTGGTCAAACAGGGCTCGCTCATGCGCTACCCGCCGCTGGTCGAAGAGGATGGCGTCATGGTGGCCCAGACCGAGCACTCGCTGTATCTCGGTCCGGAGGGGGTGGAGATTCTGACCGCGTGAAGGTCGCACTGGTCACCACGCCGCCCTCGGTGCGTTCGGGGATCGGCGACTACACGCGCCACCTCCTGCCGCGCCTGCGCGAACACTGCGAGGTCGAGGTCTTCGTGAACGCCGGGCAGGACGACGCGGGTTGGAAGGGCGAGCGCGCTCAACTGGTCACCGCGCTGGATCCGCGCCGCTTCGAGCAGGTGCTCTACCAACTCGGCAACGAGCAGGCGCACGCCTTCATGCCGCGCATGATCCGCGCCACGGGCGGCACAGTCGTGCAGCACGACTGGGTCTTGTTCGACATGGCCGTGGCTGCCTGGCCGGGGTTGGCGCGCGGTGGCGCGAAGGGCCATGGGCTCGCCCTGCGCGAGGGCGGGCTCGCGCAGACGCAGATCTATCTGCGCAATTGGCTCGACCGGCGGCGCCAGCGCTCGCAGCCAACCGCGCAACTCGACATCGCGGGGTGGCCGGGCACTCTGCCGTTCGGCTGGCACCCGGCCGAGCCAGCGGGACGCTGGACGGCGGACTTCGCCGGCCTGCGTATTCCGGGAGAGGGCGTCGAGTGGGTGCGCCTCGAGCTCTACCTCGAGCCCGGGCGCAGCCTGCGCGTGCACGAGAATGGCCAGGTGCTGGCCAAGCAGGACTCGGGCCAGCTCGAGCTCCGCCCGCTGCGGCGCGATCGGCCCGAATTCGTGCTCGAGACGACCGGCATCCGCGTGAGCGCGGCGCAGAAGAAGCATGGCGATTCGCGTCGGCTCGGG
>JABFRZ010000614.1 GCA_013140785.1 Planctomycetota bacterium
ATGACGCCGCCGCCGAGCGCGCTGCCTCCGGTGGGCGAGGCGCCGGTCGCGAACACGCGCACGCGCTGCTGGGTCTCGTCCACGAGCACGATCGGCTGGGAGAGGCCGGTCGCGGCGTCGGCCACGGTGGCGAGGCTCCAGGAGCCGATGCCAGCGAGCCCGACGTCGCGGCGCGCGAGGCGCACGGCCCCGGCCGGGGTCGTCGTGGCCACGTAGAGGCGTCCACCCGAGCTCGCGACGTCGAGCGCGTCGCTCACGGCTCCGGGTGCGAGCAACGCGCTCTCGAACACCCAAGTCGTCTGCGCGTCCGTGTCGGCGCGCACGGCGCACCCGATCTCGCCCGCGATGCGGTCGGTCCACAGCAGCGCGACCTTCCCGTCGAAGGCGACCAGCGTGGAGACGTCCTCGGGATCGAGCCCGCTCGCGCCCGGGAAGGGCAGCAGCGCGGGCACGCTCCAGGTCGTGTCCTCGGCATTCAGGCTGTGCGTCTCGAACACGCTGCCGTCAGCGGTCCAGGTGGCCCACAGGGTTCCGCTCGTGTCCTTCGCGAGCACGAGCGACTCGCTGCGCGCGTCGTTGACCGTCACGGGAAAGCCCGCGTCGAGCGTGTAGGTGCGCGTGGCCGCGTTGTGGGAGTAGCGCAGCACCTGTCCGCCTGCGCCAGCGCCCGGCGCGCTCGGCACGCTGTGCACGTGCGAGGCCAGGTAGAGCTTGGTCCCGTCGGCCAGCGCGTCGAAGCTGCGGCTCGCGCTCGCGCTCACGCTCGTGCCCGTGTCCACCCACGTTTGCGCGGATGTGTCGAGCCGGAAGATGCGGTACGAGAGCGAGCCCTCGTGCCACAGCACGCCGAACCAGTTCCCGCCCTGGAACCACAGCTTTTTCTCGGGCGCGTAGCCGCTCGGCCAGGCGCGCGCGCCGGCGTGACTCGCGCCCTGGAAGCCGATGTTCTGGGCCTGCGGCGGGCGCAGCGGGAAGACGAGCGGGATCGTGCTCGGCGCGGGCAGGGAGGTCGGGTTGTTGTCGAGGACGATGATGTACACCTTGAGCTGCGTCGGGAAGACCTCGAAGTAGAGGACGTCGCGGTCGTCCACGATCGAGTTCGTGTTCAGGTCCCAGACGTTGGGGTTGGTGACGCCGGTGAGCCCCTTCACGACGCGCGGGTTCCCGCTGTGGCCGCGCACGTAGCCGACGATCGCGGGCTGGGTCAGGACCGAGGCCAGCGGGATGCGGCTCTGGCCGTTGTGGGGGTGGTGGGTGACGAGCAGGATGTTCTCGCTGGCCGCCGCGGCGGCGGAAACGCGCGCCTGGATCAGCGCGATGTCCGCGTCCGCGATCTTGTTCCAGGCGCCGTTCGAGCTGTTGAAGCCGATGAAGCGCAGCCCCGCCCAGCCGATGTTGCGCGTGATCCCGTTCTGGCCCGTGAACGAGGCGCTGCTCGCCTCCCACACGCCCGGGCTGGCGAGGAACTGCTGGTAGAGCTGGGTCGTGCCGCTGCTCGCGCCCTGGTCGCGGTTGCCCGGAGTGGCGAGCAGCGGGATGCCGTTCGCGGTCAGGTAGGTGCCGAACAGGTTCATGCAGCGCACCCACTCGGCGTTCTCGTTGCTCTCGGTGATGTCACCCGGGAACAGGACGAGATCGATCGGCCGCGGCAGGAGCGCGCCCGGCGTGCCCGCGTCCGCGATCAGCGCGAGCACGTCCTCGAAGCGCTGCCACTCGGCCTCGTTCGCGGCTTGCGAGTCGCTCGTCTGCAGGAACGTGAACAGCGGTGTCTGCGCGACGGCGCGCGCGCCGAGCGCGAGCAGAACCACGGAGAGCGCGAGAAGCCGTGAAGCGGACGGTGCGAAGGACGACTGTGCGAAGGACATGATGGCGACCCCCAGAACGACACTCGACGTGGACGAGGGCGGGTCCCGCACCCGCTCCCTCCATGTAGGACATCGCAAAGGGTAGCCTTCCGCCCTCGGCGCGCCAAGACCCTGCCTGGAGTCTTGGCTCCGAGCCCACCTCTCGGTCCCGGCGCCTTGACAGCTCATTGCAGTCGTCTAGGCTTCGTCGCGTCAGCCATGGCGGAGGAGGGAACAGCCAAACGCTCCGTGAGCGGGGGGCGCGTCCAGGCGGGTCCTGCGGCCCCGCGCAGCGATTCGTCGGTGACCGCGGCGTCCGAGTCCGCATCCGCGGGGCCGTCCTCCGACGTCCAGACGCTGGTCCGGCGCATGGCCGGCAAGCCCGCGAGCGAGGTCCTCGCGCGCATCTCGAACGGCGATCTCCTGAAGCTCTATCCGCTGTGTGCCCAGCGCATCCGGGACACCTACTTCGTGCTCGACCCGGATCGCGTCTTCGAGCGCGCCCTCGCGATGGTCGCGGTGGGGATCGAGGTCGAGGCCGAGAGCTGCCTGCGCCCCGAGTGGCTGGTCGGGGCGATCGATCGCGCGATCGAGCGCACGCTCGACCACGACCGCGAGGAAGAACGCGCCGGCCTGCCCCCCGAGAACCCCGAGGAGCACTTCCGCCTGTTCGTCGAGGCCTTCTTCATCGAGCCCCCGCTCGCGCGCCTCTCGGCCGTGCGGCTCAACGGGCTCGAGGAGCGCGTGCGCAAGGGCTTCCAGCTCCTGATCGTGGAGGGCCGCCCGCTCGAGGAGTGCCTGGAGCTCGGACTCGGGCCACCGGAACGGCTGCAGCTCGATATCCTCTTGGCCTTGGAGGCCATCGGCTTGATCGACGAGAACGGCTTCGGCGGAGCGGAAGGCAAAGGCAAGAAGGGCAAGGAGGCGCAGCCGTGAGCGAGCACAGCTTCGATCCCGAGGTCGTCGCGCTCCTGGACGAGATCGCGCGCAGCTCCAGCTCGACCCTGCTGCGCACCCCGAAGGAGCGCTTGCTCCGCTGGGTGGGACGGCCGGAGGAAGTGCTCTCGCCGCACGGGTCGTACTTGTCCAAGGCCGAGAAGCACCTGGTCGGCGCGTATAGGGAGCAAGCGGCTTCGGTGCTGTATGCGGCGTGCATCGATCGGCTCGCCTCTCGGCCGGAAACGGGAGTGTTCGTCGAGTCGTCGCGGCGTCCCGACATGCGGGAGATCAACAGCCGAGCGTCGAGGCTGGCGCAGGGGATGTCGTCCCAGCAGCCTGATGGGCTGGTCCACAAGGCATTGCTGAACCACACAGGTCTCAGCGCGAGCGGGCTGGCAACCATCTCTCTACGCCTTGTTCCCGCCGATCCTGCGCGCATTGCTCTTGGCGCGTCGTATCACGTCGATGGCCTTCCGTTCGCCGCGATGCGCATGTTCGAGCAGGTGCTGTCCGGCAGACCTTCATCCAACATGCGATCGATTGCACACGACAATCGCGGTAGCGTTCAATGCGCCCTCAGGAACTACTCGCGGGCGCTCGAAAGTTATGTCGCAGCAAGTCGCGCCGCTGTCGGACGTTGGAAAGTCACGATCGTTCGAATGACCGTTGCTCTGCAGTTGGGCGAAAAGGGCGAAGCAGTCCACTCAGCTGAAGCGCTTGCCGGCATGGACGTGAAGACGGAGTGGCTCAACGAGCTGATTCAATTCTTCGAGCAGACTCGAAGGGCCAAGAAGTGGGTTCTGACGCCCCAGGCCGAGAGGGCCATCTGCGAGCTCCATGACAGCCTTCCAGAAGTTGCAAGAAGAGTCTGCAATGCACTCCACCCGATCGACGCGTAGTCCTCTCTGGACCTTGCCGGTGCTGTTCGTGCTGGCAATGCTCCTGGTCGCCGCGATGGTATTCCAGGCGCCGATATCGCCCATAGGCAAGCGCACTAGCGCGGCCTCCCTCGTCACTGGGCCTTCGCCGTGAGCTGAGAGGGATACGGGACATGATGCGCGCCGTCTGCTGGGTCTTGCTGTGCCTTGGCGCGTTGGCTCTTGTGTGGATTCTCGGCATGGAGGGGGAGGGAGAAGGGGCGG
Organism: Planctomycetota bacterium; assembly: GCA_013140785.1. GTDB lineage: Bacteria > Planctomycetota > UBA1135 > UBA1135 > JABFRZ01. Next base: position 3,926 of record JABFRZ010000614.1, read on the forward strand.
CCGTCGGCCCTCCGATCTCGATGGAGAAAGAGGCCTCCGCGGTTAGGCAAGGGCCGATTGGAGAAGCGGCGTCCTCCTCCCGGGCATCGCGAGAACTCGTAGGGCGGGATCAGGCCGGCGAGAGTGTCCGCCTACCGGGGATCGTGCTCGATTCCACCGCTCCTATTGCTGGGGCAGAACTCTCTTTGACCGTGCTCACGAAGGAGGACTCGGAATGGGAAGTCGCCTGGCACGAGGACGATTGGGGCGCTCTGGAACGCACGGTTCTTCGGGCGGTCTCCGACTCCGCCGGGCGCTTTGCTTTCGAACTGTCTGGTGACCTGCCCCACGGAGCCGTTCTCTGGGCCACACACCCGGGCCACATGGCTGGGCTTGCCCTGCTGAGTTCTGAGCGAAGCTCTTGGCCCCGGGAACTCCGGCTCGTGCTCGAGACGGCGCCCGCGCTGACAGTCCTCGTCCAGGACGCGAGCGGCCGTCCAGCGTCCGGAGCTCACGTCGAGCAATTCGGGCTGACTCCAGACGGGTCCGCCCGCGGGGACCGTGGAGTGAACGAGCTACGCGCGCGTCGACTGCTCTCTAGGGAGGCCGTCACTGGAGCTGATGGCATCGCTCGGCTCGAGGCACTGCAAGGTGAGCAGATGCTCGTTGCTTCGCGCAACGCGGAACGCTCTGTCCCATGGCGTGGACCCGCACGTGAGCGGGTGACGCTGAAGCTCGTCCCGACCTTCGAGGTGCAGGGCCGAGTCGTGCTGCCGGACTGGAGTCACCTGAACGACGAGGGCGAACGCCGCATCACGATCGCAGCTCAGCAGAAGAATCTGTGGCGCTCGCTGCACACGATCCGAGCGGTGGAGAGCGGAGCGTGGGGACCGGTATCCCTTCCCGTTCTGGGCGTGGAGCGGTATCGCATCCGGCTCGAAGGTACACCGATCATCCCGGAGGAGATCTTCTTCCCTCCGCCGGACCCCGGAGCGAGCCTGAACCACGATCTCGTGGCCGAGTTCGGCATCCGCGTCTGTGTCCGAGTGACGGACGAGGAAGCGAGGGTTCTTCCGGAGGCCGTCGCACGAGTCCAGTGGCAGAATCCAGAGGATCCGGAGCACTGGAACTTCGTCGAGCGGGGGCCCTATCCTCCCGGCGATCCCAACGAAGGCCTGATCGCGGCGTGGAGCGTTCCCCGTGGAATGGTGATCGTCGATGCGTCCGCTCCAGGCCACGTGACAGCGCGAAGCGCGTTGGTGAACGCGGAGGCCTACGAGAACAGCTGTATTCCGCTCACTCTGAAGAGAGCCTCGCGAGTGACAGGTCGATGTTTGCATCAGGGCAAGCCCGTCCCGGACTTCGAGGTTCTCACGTGGCGGACGAGCGACCGCAGCTACACATCCACGCGCTTCTTCGATCGGGAGGATGGCAGCTTCGAGCTCGACACCGCGCCCGAGGGCGACTGCTGGATCACGGCCAGCTCTGGTTCTCTTCCAGGCTGCGAGCCCAGGCAGATCCGTACGGCAGCCGGCAGCACGACCGAGGTCGTTCTCGAGCTGCCTGAAGCGCTGCGCGGAGTTGGTCTGGTGGTCGATGAGGAGACCGGCGAGGCGATCCCGGAGGCCTTCGTGCAGCTCTTCGTTCCGGGCGACCTCATCGCGATCGCACGCTGGGGCGATCTGATCGCAGCGGGTCCCGACGGAGTCTTCGAGGTCGATGGTTTCCGGCCGGGGAAGAACGAGCTGCGGGTACTGGCCAAGGGGTACTCCCGACAATTCCTCACTCGCTCGACGGTCGCCGGCGAGATCCTCGACTGGGGTGTCTTGCCGCTCGCCCGATCCCACACCCTGACCGTCGTGCTCGAAGATACGACCGGGCGGAAGGACTTCGACGGCATCCAGGTCGCCGGAAGGGGCGAGCAGGTTCTCCTTCCGCGCGAAGTTGACTCGGACGGCACGGTCGAGTTCACCGACGTGGGCGCCGGCAACTACGAGCTGATCATCGAAGAACCCGATGGCACGACCACATCCATCGTGACCAGGCTCCTTCCGGGCCGGGACTGGACCTTCCGACACCGCATCGCCGGCGCGAACCGCCTGACGGTCAAGGTCCTCGTCTCGGATCCCGCGGAGTTCGCAGGCGGGTTAGCGGTCGCTGTGACCTGGGCGTCGCCCTTGGGCTACAGCGTCAAGCGCACCGTCGGGCCGGTCACAGAAACGGCTCGCGTCTTCGAGGTAGACGGGATCGACTCCGAGACGGCGCAGGCTGAGATCTACGACGAGATCACACGAGCGGCGGCGAGCGGCAGCTTCTCAGGCGGCAACTTGCACCTGACTCTCGCGCTAACCGACAAGCCCTTCGTCTTCGAGGTCGTGGATGGCGAGGACGTGCCCGTTGCCGACGTGCGCGTCGCCGCGAGCGATCCACGGCAACCCGGCTTGCTGCTTTTCGGGTCTACAGATTCGTCCGGGCAGTGCGAGCTGAGGGGCCTTACCGAGGGCGAAATCCTCGTTAGCCTTCGCCACGGCACAAGGGGCTCCCGCCTCGGGATCCCGGTCGATGCCAGCGCGCGGCGAGCCAAGCTGGTCTTGGACGCACGCGCGTCGATCGAGCTGGTCTTCCAAGACGGCGACGAGCCTTTGGCAAGCGTTTCCTGCACGTTGATCGATGCAGCTAGCCCCACGCTGCTCGGCGGGCACACGGACGAAGACGGACGTCTCTCGATCCGCGAGCTCGGGGAAGGTGGCTATCGCCTGGACGCTTCGAAGGCCAACTGCTGGCCCCTTCAGTTCACCGCACGCGCGCAGCCGGAGCCCGAACTCCAGCGGGTGCAGATGCGCCGTCTCGGAGACCTCGCTCTCCAGATCGTCGCGGCTGGCGGGCTGCCGGTTTTCGCTCTCGCCGTCGAGCTCAACTCGCTCGAGTTCGGCGCGAGCGTGGCAAGCTGGATCGAGGAGAAGCGCGTGCGTTCGGAGGGTCTCGTGACCGACTTGCAGGGGCGGATCCGGGTCGAGGGGCTGCCGCGCGGGAGCTACGGCTGGAGGATCGAGCTCCCCGACAGGGAGGCGCTCGAGGGCGAGCTCGTCGTCGAACCCGGGCCGACGAGCGAGGTCCGCTTGAGCCTGCCCGAGTGAGGCCGCGACGGCGCGGCGCTGGGCGCGTGGCTCGCCTTCCTCCGACAATCCCGAATCCGGCCCATCGGCCCGGCCCGTAGGCAAAGACGTTGCGGCAACGCTGCGACTCGAGCGGGCGCTCGCCAAGTTACGACCCGCCTCAGCCCAGGCATCCCGACGCGCGACCGCCTTCATGAACACATGAACATCCTGATCGTCGGCGCCGGCGCGCAAGGCGCCCCCTGTGCAGCGGTGCTCGCCCGACAGTCGGGCGTGCGCCGCATCCTGCTCGGCGCGAGGAAGCTCACTGCCGCGGCCGCCGTCCGGGATCGCATCGGCAGCCCGAAGGTCGAGGCCGTCGCCTTCGACGCGCAACAGCCTGACACGCTCGTCGCCGCGGTCCGCGAGTCCATGGCCAAGGTGGACGCCAACGTGGATGTCGTCATCGACCTGACGCCCTCGTTCTGCTCGCCGAACGTCATGCGCGCGGCCCTGGCCCTCGGCGCCCACTACGTGAACACCGCGGCGTGCCCGGAACACCTCGCGCAGCTGATCCAGGGGCGAGCGCTCGACCTGGCCGATCGATTCGTGGCCGCCGGCCGCACGGCGCTGCTCGGGTGCGGGGCGAGTCCGGGAGTCGCGAACATCCTCTGCCGTCGTTATTGCGACCAGCTCGACACCCTCGAGCGCATCGAGATCCGCGTCGGATTCCACACGCCTTCGCAGGCGGCGATGGTCAAGACCTGGACGCCGACCTGGAGCCCGGAACAGCAATACTTCGACTACTGCGATCCGCCCTGTCTGTTCCACGACGGCCGGCACGAGCACATGCCCGTGTTCCACGAGCCGGAGACCTACGACTTCGGCGGCAACCTGGGCAAGATCCAGCTCACGCACCACGCGCACGACGAGCAGTACAGCCTGCCGCTCATCCTCGGCAAGGGCATCCGCTACTGCTGCTACAAGTATCCGTTCGAGCCGGCGGTCGCGACGCTGCACGCCACGGGCTTCACGCAGGACCGCAGCGTGAACGTGCGCGGCGTCGAGGTGAAGGCCGTGGACGTGCTCATGCAGCTCCTGCCGCGCCCGGTGGAGATCGCGCTGCTCGACTCCGCAATCCAGAAAGAGCTGGTGCCGTTCATCGCGGATACCCAGGCCCATGTCTTGATCAAGGGGACCGTCGGCGGGCGCGACAAGACCTTCCGCATCGCGACCGGAGCCTTCCTCGACCAGGCTGCGAAGGCGCTCGAGCTGTTCGGCACGGCGAACGTGTCGGTGGCCTACGCGGCCGCCACCGGTGCGCTGCAATTGACCGAGGGGAAGACGCGCGCGGGGCTCGTCTGGCCCGAGGAACTCGATGCCGAGCGCTTCATCGAACTCACGAACACGCTCGGACTGAAGCTGAACGTGAGCGTCCGCTAGAGCCCGGCTGGAACCCGTCGTTCCGCGGTAACGGAGCGGAGTCAGCAGCCGCCGGAGTCTTGCGGAGCCGGCTTCTCGCGCGGCGGGACGTGCTCGTCGTCGTCGTCCACGTCGTCGTCGTCGCCGCCGGTGTAGCCGAGCTCCTGGATCCTGCGCAAGAGCTCCGGGCCGAGAATGGCGGCTTCCGCGCCGGAGCCCCACCTCGTCGTGCCCGCTTCGAAGGTCCGCAGGTGCGCGTCCAGCTCGGCGCCGAGCTCGGCTTCGCGCTCGATCAGGTTTGTCTTCTCGTGCGGGTCCTGCGCGAGGTCGTAGAGCTCGCGGATCTGCGGTTTGTCGAGGCGCTCGTCGAAGTCGGTGACGATGTACTTGTGATCGCCGCGGATCGCGCTGCGCAAGATCGAGCCGCGCCCGAGGCGCATGCCGAAGAGCGTGCGCTCGCCCAGCGGCTGTCCGCGCTCGAGCAGCGCGCGCAAGCTCGAGCCCGCGTCCTGCTCCGCGCGCGGCGCCTGCTGGAGATCGCGCAGCGTCGGCAGGAGGTCCACCTGCGAGACATTCTCGCGCTCGCGCCGCGGGGGAACTCCCGGGAGATGGACGAAGAGCGGGATGCGCGTCAGCTCGGAATAGAGCTGCGGGTCGTGTCCCAGCCTGCCGTGGTCGCCGAACTCCTCGCCGTGGTCGGCCAGGAATACGATCAGCGTGTCCTCGCCGACCCCGAGAGCGCTGAACACCTTCTCGATCTCCTGGTCGAGGAAGCGGATCTCACTGTCGTAGGCGGCCGAGGCCAACTCGATTGGATCCTCGGAGTCCGGCGCACGATAGAAGGGCGCGTGCTGCTCGTACGGGAAGTGCGGATCCATGAAGTGCAGGTACACGAACCAGGGCTGCGCGGCGCGGATCTCCGCGCTCCACTCGCGCACGGTGGCCGTGACCCGTTCGGAATCCACCGCTGGAGTGCAGGCGAAACGCTCGAAGCCCTGCTCGAAGCCCAGCTCCGTGCCGATGTTCGGGTTGTCGGCCACGCCGAAGGTGCGGTAGCCCAGCGAGCGCATGAACTCGGGCAGTGTCTCGAGCTCGTCGGGTAGGCGGCTGAGCTCGAACTCCTCGGTCAGATTCCGCAGGTGCTTGCCCACCTGCATGCCGACCACGACCCCGTGCTGGTGCGGATACACCCCCGTGAAGACCGAGGCCGTTGCCGGCGCGGTCCACGAAGAGGCCGCCCAGGCACGCTCGAAGACCACGGAACGCCGCGCCCAGCTCGTCAGGAACGGCGCCGTGTCCCCACCATAGCCATAGAAGGGCAGCCGGTCGGCTCGCAAGGTATCGACCAAGACAACGAGCACGTTGGGTCGCTCAGGCTCGCGGCCCGCCCCGCATCCGGCGAGGAGCAGCACGGTCAGCAAGGGGGCCGCCTGGGACCGGAACATCACTTGGGCTGGAGTCTATCGCGCGGTGCGGGTCAGACGTCCCTTCTTGGCAAGACCGCTCGCCCCCGTCGGCGCACCGCTCGGGATCGAGATCAACACGGCTTCAGCTCCCCCGTAGGATCGGAAGCGGCCGGACCCGGACCCGAGTCTCATCGATGGCGATGAGGCTGCCCTGATCAAGCGCTCCGTGTATGTCGTCGAGCTGGGCGAGCAAGAGGATCAGTTGAAGTTCGGGGCGCCGGGTCGCGCCATGCCGGAACAGGATCACCGAGGGCTTCGTGGCCTCCCGCAGTGCGAGCAACGTCCCAAAATCGGTGTCGGCCGAGACGATGACACGCTCCTCCTCCTCGGCGAGGGCGAAGATCACCTCGTCATCCTCGTGCTGGATGCCGCGCTCCCGCACGTGCACCGCGTCGTGTCCCGCTGCCTTCAGGCCCCGCGCCACCTCCGGCGAGATGGCGTTGTCGACGAGGAACTTCACTCGGCCTTGCGCAGCGGCAGCTCACGCTCACGCACGGCCTCCGAAGCGAAGCGCAGGGCCTCGCGGATGTCCTCCCGCTCGAGGTCTGGATAGTCGCGCAGGATCTCGTCCTCGCCCATCCCCTCCGCGATCATGCCGACGACCGTGGCCACCGGGATGCGCAGCCCTCGGATGCAGGCGACTCCCCCCATCTGGCGCGGATCGACCGTGATGCGCGAGTAGGTCATGACGAGCTGCAAGATACCCGGGGGAGCTCACAGGGCAAGGTCCTGGCCGGTGGGCGTGGGACTGCAGCTCCCACTGCCCTCCCAGTCACTCGTTCGCGGAAGCCGCCTCGATCTCCGCCAAACGGCGGCGGGCGCGCTGCAGATGGAGGCTCTTCTCGTTCTGGCGCGGTTCCAGGACCGCGAGTGCGGCGCGCAGCAGCGCCTCGCCTTCCGCGCGCTGTCCGGTGCGCCACAGGCAGGCCCCGTACTCGGCCTCGAGGATGGCGCGGTCGAGCTCGTTCAGCGGGCCGGATTCGGTCAGCGCGAAGGCCGCGTCCATGAGTGCGAACGCTTCTTCGTTGCGCTCCTGCTCCAGGAGGTTCGCGGCCAGGCTGGCGGTCCAGACCTGCGTCTCGCGGTGGCTCAGGCCCTGGTTCTGGCGGATGATCGCGAGGGCCGACGAGTTCTTCCACCGGGTACCCTGGCGCTGCGGTCCGCGCTGAGCGAAGGGCGCTCCGCGCCCGCCGAGGCCTCCGGAGAATCGCTGCGGGCGATGAACTCCAGCTCCGGGGCCGAGCTTCTTTTTCCAGGCCGCGTCCGGAGCGAGCGGGATACGGTTCGCTGCGGAGGCGTGGTTTCGTTCGCACGGCTGGGGGGGGCAAAGGCTTCGCGGCTCGCGGCCACGTCGGGTCAAGAGCCAAGATGTCTCCCTATCGTTCTCACGGGGTTCTTCTCCTCGGCCTCGCGCTCAGCGGTTGCGCGTCGCCCGCACAAGACCTGGGGCACCTCGTCTGGCCCGACCAGTTCCATTTCACCTACGAGACCTCGGACGGCGAGCTCGATGGGCGTGCGGGAAGGGCTTTGGACACCCAGCGCGACGCGCTGCTCTTCGGGTTGAGCTGGGACATCTCTCCGCGCAACCAGGGGCTCTCGCGCGAGGATCTGCGCTGGCTCATCCTCGAGCTGCGCCGGGAGGCGGCCCCGAAGAGCGTGCAAGCGTTCGAGACGAGCACCACGGACGCGAGCGCGCCGATCGTGGTGCTGCCGCCTGAGCCGGTGCCAATCGAGGTCGTGGCGGAAGAGCTGCCGCCGGAGCCCGTTCCGGAAGAGCCCGCGCCCGTCGAGGTCGTAACGGAAGTCGTAGAGGAGGTCGCACCGGAAGCCCTTCCGAAGCCGCCGCCGCTCGCCATGGAGGAGGTCGTGGCCGAAGCCGTGGGCCCCGCCGTGCAGGCGGAAGTGGCGCAAGAAGAACCCGCGGCCCCCGCTCCGATCGTGGATGCAGAGGGACGAAGGCTGTACGGGGTCGTGCTGGTCTCGGCGCTCGGTGTGCTGTTGGTCGCGCTCGCGATCCGTTTCTTGCCGAGCTTGCGCACGGCGCGGTAGCCAGCTGGCTGCTGGCCCGAATCAGGGCCTGAGCTGCGCGAGCGCCTCCAGCGTCCGCGCCGGGTGGGCGCGATCCGTGATGCGGCGCGCGACGTGCTTCCAGACGATCGTCCCGTCGCGGTCCACGAGCAACTGCGCCGGCACGGCGATCGTCTCGCCCTCGGGGCCGCCGTTCTCGTGCATGAGCCCGTAGGCGCGGGTGACGGCGCGCTCGGAGTCCGACAGGATGCGGAAGGGGAGCGCGAGATCCTGCACGACCCGCTGCGAGTCTTGCGGCGCGTCCACGCTGATCGCCAGCAGTCCGCCGCCACGGCGCTTCAGTTCCGAATCGACCTCGACCAGGTCGCGGAGCTCGCTCCGGCACACGATTCACCAATGACCGCGATAGAAGACGAGCAGCACCGGGCCTTGCGTCAGCTCCTCCGTGAGCGTGACGGGCCGTCCTTCTTGGTCGGGCAGCGTGAAGTCGGGAGCGCGCGCGGGCGGCTCACTTCCCGGCAGGCGCGCGACCACGAAGAAGGCCCACAGGAACAGCGCCAGCACGCCGAGCTCGAACGCGGCCACGCACAGCACCCACGGACGTCGGTCGCGCCACGCGGCCGAGAACGACAGAAACAGCGCCGCGGCGAGCATGATCCAGACCGTCAGGCCGCTCGCGCGCAGCGCGGGATCGTCCATCGACCACCACCAGGAAAACGGCGCGAGCACCAGGACGACCAGCGAGAGCACGACGCGCACGGTGAGGCGCGGGGCCAGACGCGCGGACACCTCGAGCGCTTGCTCCCGGCTCCTCACAGCTGCACTTGCGAGCCCAGCTCGACGACCTGGCTCGGCGGAATGCGGAAGTAGGCCGTCGCTCCGAGCGTGTTGCGCGTCAGCACGGCGAAGAGCTTCTGCCGCCACAGGCTCATGGTCGGCTTGCGCGTCGGCAGGAAGCGCTGGCGCGAGAGGAAGAAGCTGACTCCCGCGGGCGGGAAGTCCATGCCGTGCGCGCGACAACGCGTGAGCATCTCGGGCACGTCCGGATCCTCCATGAAGCCGAAGCGCGCGACCACCTTGTAGAAGCCGTCGCCCAGGTCGTGCACCTCGACCCGCCGCGCTTCTTCGACGCGTGGCACGTCCTCGGTGAGGATCGTGAGGAAGGCCACCTCCTCGTGCAGGATGCGGTTGTGCTTCAGGTTGTGCAGGATCCCCGGCGGCGCCAGGTCCGAGTTACCCGTCAGGAACACCGCGTGGCCCGGCACGCGCGGGACGTTGCCGTGCTGCACGACGCGGATGAAGTCCTGGATCGAGGGCAACGTGGCCTGCAAGCGCTCGGCGAGCAGAGCTCGTCCCCGCTGCCAGGTGGACATCAGCACGTAGACCAGTACACCCAGCACCAGCGGGACCCACGCGCCGCCCTCGAGCCTCCACATGTTGGCCCCGAAGAAGGCCAGGTCGATGAAGAGGAACGGCAGGCTGACGAGCAGCGCGGTGCGGCGCCGCCAGCCGAAATGCGCGCGCGCCACGACGCAGAACAACACCGTCGTGATCAGCATGGTGGTCGTCACCGCCACGCCGTAGGCCGTTGCCAGCGCGCTGGAGGTGCGGAAGCCCAGCACCAGCGCCAGCGTCGCGGCCCACAGCAGCCAGTTCACCTCGGGGATGTAGATCTGCCCGATCTCGCGCGGCGAGGTGTGCACGACGCGCATGCGCGGACAGTAGCCGAGCTGGATGGCCTGGCGCGTCAGCGAGAAGGTGCCCGAGATGATGGCCTGCGACGCGATCATGCTGGCCAGGATGGCGAGCACGAGCAGCGGCACCTGGAACCACTCGGGCGCGAGCGCGAAGAGCGGGCGCTCGGCGAACTCCGGGTTGTGCATGAGCAGTGCGCCCTGTCCGAAGTAGTTCAGGACCAGGGCCGGCAGGACGAAGCCGATCCACACCAGGCGAATGGGTCGCGCTCCGAAGTGCCCCATGTCCGCGTAGAGCGCCTCGGCGCCGGTCACGACCAGGACCACGACGCCGAGAACCGCCAGGCCGACGCCGCCGTGCTCGCCCAGGAAGCGCACGCCGTGCCAAGGGAAAACCGCTTGGAGCACCTCCGGGTGGCGCACGACCTCGGCGCCGCCGAGGATCGCGAGCACCAAGAACCACGCGATCATGATCGGGCCGAACACGGCTCCGACGCGCTCCGTCCCGCGCGGCTGCAGCACGAAGAGCGCCGTGAGCACGGCCATCGCGCAGGGGATCGCGTACGGCGCGATGGCCGGTTTGAGCTCGAAGGCCGACAGCACGGTGATCGCGGGCGTGATGATCCCATCGCCGTAGAGCAGCGCCGCTCCGAACAGCCCGAGCACCATCAGCCCCGTCTTGCCCCGCCGCGGGCCCGAGCGTCCGAGCAACGCGCTCAAGGCCAGGACCCCGCCCTCGCCGTGGTTGTCCGCGCGCAGGATGAAGCCGAGGTACTTGACCGTGACGACCAGGACCAGCGCCCAGAACATCAGCGAGAGGACCCCCAGGATCTCCGGCGGGCTGAGGCCGATTCCGCGCCCGGGCGCGAAGCACTCCTTCAGCGCGTAGAGCGGGCTGGTGCCGATGTCGCCGTAGACGACGCCCAGCGCGCCGAGTGACAGCCACAACAGCCGCTTCCCGCTCGGAGGCGAGTGGGGGGCGGGAGCGGCCGCCGTCGAGGCGCCCGGCGGAGCAGGGGAAGTCGTCGTTCGGGCCAAGGCGGTCGAAACCTCCGCGCTCTCTCGGCACTTTTCGAGCGAGCGCGAAGCAGACCATGCTACCCCCGCGTCGGTTTCAGCACCCTTGGACCACGTCCTACCCCCCTCGGAATGGCCTCCACGGGCGTTCTAGGGACCCCCCGCCTCCAACCGGCCCCTTACCGTGCGAGCTTCACAGGTCGAGCACGATCGTCGCGAGCCAGCCTCCCTCGGGCGCTCGCCCAGGCTCCGAACCGGGCCCTTCGACCCGCGCCGCGTGCCACGTCACCGCCTTGACGTCGGCGCAGCGCGCCGGATCGAGCGCCCCGGCCGAGACGCACCCGACGCGCGCGGTTAGCGCGAGCCCGTCGGTGCTCGTCTCGACGCGCGCGTGCGCCGCGAGGAAGCCCTCGACCGTCCACAGGCGCAAGAGCTCGCGCCAGAAGCGCACCCAGGTCTCGACCCGGTCGGTGCCGCGCACCGCGAGCGCGCGTTCGGTCTCGTGCAGCGCCGGAGCGAGCGGTCCGTCCGCCACGAACTCCCCGAACGCGCGTGCGGCCTCCTCGCACAGCTCCGCCCAGGTCCCGGCCTGCACCTCGATGCCGACATCGGCCGTGTGATCCAGAGTGCGCCAGCTCACGCGTTCCACGTTACCGCGAAGACCGCCGCCCGAGCGCGGTGTCTCTAGCATGGAGGTCCGATCCCATGCCCGCTGACATCCGTTCGCTGTCCCCCGACGAGCTGCTCGCTCACGCGAGCTTCCTGCGCGGCCTGGCCGGCGAGTTGGTTGGGGCACTACCCGAGGAGCAGCGCACCGTGCTCTACCTGCGTTACTTCGAGGACCTGATGCCGACGGCGATTGCCGCGCGCCTGTCGGTGCCGGTGAAGACGAGCAAGGCGCGCCACAAGCCGCGAAGCCGTCAACGGACTGCCTGGGGCGGATTCGGACCCGTGCGAGCCCGACGGGTATCAGGTGGCGCTCCTTCGACTTCGACCTCAACTTGCCGCCGACCGAAACCGGCACGGCTCACGCCGGCGCACCCGCGCTCGGCTTGCGGCCGCGCATGACGCGCAGGCCGAAGCCCAGCAGCGTCCCGAAGCCCGCCGGCAGGAACGCAAGGAACGTCGCGAAGAACGGACCCTGGTAGCCGCCCTGGCCGTGGAGATCCATCCACACGCGCGCGCAAGGGATCGAGCTGCCGAGCACCAGCCACCACAGCCACGCGCGGCGCGAATCGAAGTAGGCGAACAGCGCGCCGGCGATGAACAAGAGCAGCACCGCCGGCTGGACCTCGTCCTGGCCCGCGTCGATATACGCCGTGCCGAAGGCGATGAGCAGCGCCAGCGGGAGGACGAGCAGCGTGGTCTTCATGGTTGGACTCTCGCAGCGCAGGGCCAGGGCGTTCGTGGCGACGTCGGCGGCGCTGCGCAGTCCGCCGAAGAAGCTGGCGCGCGCGCCGCGCTCGCGACGGGCG
>JABFRZ010000310.1 GCA_013140785.1 Planctomycetota bacterium
CCACGCCGCCCGCCCCGCGCTCGCCCTGGCGCGGCTCCACGATCAGGTCGGAGAGCGTGCCGCGCACCGTGCTCCTGGTCATGTCGAGGAAGCCGGTCATGATCGAGAGGATCAGGATCAGGGCCCCGACGCCCACCAGGATCCCGACGATGCCGATCAGGTTGGTCGGGCGCGAGACGAGGTAACGCCAGCTCAGGAAGGAGCGATACACGCGGGTAGTGTGCGAAGTCGGGCGGCCGCGTGCGACCTCGGACGGCTAGCGGGCCGTTGAAAAAGTCCCGTCGCGAGGCAAAGCACGCTTCGACGGAGCTAGGAACGCGACGGAGAGACGGCGGAAGCGGCCTTCATGGCCGCTGAGCACGGCTCGACGAGCGTGACGACGCGCCGTCGAAGCGTGCGAAGCCGTAGCAGGGATCTTTTTCAACGGACTGCTAGTCCTTGCCGAGCGGTCGCAGCGTCGGGAACAGCAAGACGTCGCGGATCGAGTCCTGGTTGGCGAGCACCATCGCCAGGCGGTCGAGCCCGATGCCGAGGCCGCCGGTGGGGGGCATGCCGTACTCGAGCGCCTGCACGTAGTCGAGGTCTACCTCGCCCGGCGCCTCGGGATCCTTGCTCGCGACCTGCTCCGCGAAGCGGCGCTGTTGTTCCTCGGGGTCGTTGAGCTCGCTGAAGGCGTTGGCGAGCTCCATGCCGCCCAGGAACAGCTCGAAGCGCTCGGTGAAGCGCGCGTCGGCCGGGTCGCACTTCGCGAGCGGCGAGATGGGCGTGGGGAAGTGCGTGACGAACATCGGGCCCTCGAGCAGCGGTTCCACGGTGTGGTCGAAGACCTCCGTGGCCAGGGCCCAGTGGTGAGCCTCGGCGCTCGCGCCGGGCCGCGGCGGCAGGGTGATCCCGAGCTCCTGCGCGCGGCGCGCGACCGCGGCGCGCTCGTGCAACTCGCAGCCGTTGGCCGCGCGGAAGAGCTCGTCGTAGCGCCGGCGCGGGAAGGGGGCCTTCAAGTCGTAGGGCTTGCCGCGGAACTCGAGCTGCGTGCGCCCGAGCAGCTCGCGCGCCAGGTGCTCGAGCAGCTCTTCGGTGTGCGCCATCATGTGCCGGAAGTCGGCTTGAGCCTGGTACAGCTCCAGCATCGTGAACTCCGGGTTGTGGCGTGTGCTGATGCCCTCGTTGCGAAAATTGCGCGAGACCTCGAACACGCGCTCGAGCCCGCCCACGATCAGGCGCTTCAGGTAGAGCTCGGGCGCGATGCGCAGATAGAAGTCCGCGTCGAGCGCGTTGTGGTGCGTCACGAAGGGCCGCGCCGTGGCGCCGCCCGCGATCGGATGGAGCGTGGGCGTCTCGACCTCGAGGAAGCCGCGCGCCTCGAGGAAGCGGCGCACGAGCGAGACCATGCGGCTGCGCAGCACGAAGACCGCGCGCACGCCCTCCGAGGCCCACAGGTCCACGTAGCGGCGCCGGTAGCGCTGCTCGACATCGGAGAGGCCGTGCCATTTCTCCGGCGGCGGCGCGAGCGACTTCGCCAGCAGCACCACCTCGGAGGCCCACAGCGTGAGCTCGCCCTTCTGGGTGTGCCCGAGCTCGCCGCGGACTCCCACCAGGTCGCCGCCGTCGAGCCACTTGCGCCGTTCCCACCACGACTCCAGGCGCGCTTTCTGGAAGCCGACCTGGAGCTTGCCCGTGAGGTCGAGCACGGGCGCGAACATGAGCTTGCCGAAGTCGCGCAGCGCGAGCAGGCGCCCGGCGATGCAAGCCTGGGTACCGATGCGCGCGCCCGGTGCCGCCTGCGTGCCGCCGCTCGCGATCAGGGTGGCGATCGGCTCGTTCTCGACGCCGCGCGCGGGGAACGGATCGACGCCGGCCTCGCGCAGGGCGGCCAGCTTCTGCAGACGGTCGGGATGGACGAGCTCGGTCGTCATGCGTGCGCTCGTCGCGCGCCGGCCGCCCTCTCCACGACCCCGCGCAGCGAGGTGGTGGAGGATAGGGGAGTCGAACCCCTGACCTCTACAATGCCATTGTAGCGCTCTACCAGCTGAGCTAATCCCCCGAGGGCGGGACACGCGCGCGGCCGGACGGCCGACACACGAGGGCGAGCAGGATGCCGAGCGCGCGCGCGGAGGTCAAGGCCGCGTGGCTCGCTCCGATGCGTGGGCCTATGCTGGCGTGCTCGTTTCCCGCGCGAACTCTGCGCGGGAGCATCGGCCTCCGACTAGAGCCCCGCCCTCCGTTGAAGAACACGTACGAGCCGTCCGAGATCGAGCCGCGCTGGCAGCGGCACTGGGAGGAGCGCGGCCTCTTCCGCGCCATGAATCCCGGCGAGGAGGGCTTCGATCCGCGCCAGCCGAAGTTCTACGTGCTCGACATGTTCCCCTACCCCTCGGGCGCGGGCCTGCACGTCGGCCACCCGATCGGCTACATCGGCAGCGACATCGTCGCGCGCCGGAAGCGCATGGAGGGTTGCAACGTGCTGCACCCGATGGGCTACGACGCCTTCGGGCTGCCGGCCGAGCAGTACGCGATCCAGACCGGCCAGCATCCGGCCGAGACCACGCGCAAGAACATCGCGACCTACCGCCGGCAATTCAAGGCGCTGGGACTCTCGTTCGACTGGTCGCGCGAGCTCGCGACCTCGGAGCCCGAGTACTACCGCTGGACGCAGTGGATCTTCGCGCGCCTGTTCGACCTCGGCCTCGCCTACCAGAGCGAGGTGCCGGTGTGGTGGTGCGAGGAGCTCAAGACCGTGCTCGCCAACGAGGAGGTCATCAACGGGCGCTCGGAGCGCGGTGGACATCCGTGCGTGAAGCGGCCGCTGAAGCAGTGGATGTTGAAGATCACGGCGTATGCCGAGCGCCTGCTCGCCGACCTCGACGGGCTCGACTGGCCCGAGCACGTCAAGACCATGCAGCGCGAGTGGATCGGGCGCTCGGAGGGCGCCGAGGTCGAGTTCGCAGTCGAGGGGGCGAAGGAGAAGCTTGCGGTCTTCACCACGCGGCCCGACACGCTCTACGGCGCGACGTTCCTGGTGCTCGCGCCCGAGCATCCGCTGGTCGCGAAGCTCACGAGCGCGGCGAAGCGTGCCGAGGTCGAGGCCTACGTGAGGGCGGCGGGTGCGAAGAGCGACCTCGAGCGCACGGACCTCGCCAAGGAGAAGAGCGGCGTGTTCCTGGGCGCCTGGGCGCGCAATCCGGCGCGCGAGGCGGGCGAGAGCGGCGCGCGCATCCCGATCTGGATCGCCGACTACGTGCTCGCGCAGTACGGCACCGGCGCGATCATGGCGGTGCCGGGACAGGACGAGCGCGACTGGGAGTTCGCCGAGCGCTTCGAGCTTCCGATCGTGCGTACGGTGCAGCCGCCGGAGGGCTTCGACGGCAAGGCGTACGTCGGGGACGGGCCGGCGATCGCGAGTCCGCGCTGGGACGGGAAGCGCATCGACGAGGCGAAGCGCGCCGCGCTCGCGTGGCTCGAGTCGAGCGGGCAGGGACGCGCGAAGGTGACGTACAAGCTGCGCGACTGGCTGTTCTCGCGGCAGCGTTACTGGGGTGAGCCGTTCCCGGTGCTGCACCACGCGGACGGGAAGACGACGCGCGTGCCGGATGAGCTGCTGCCGGTCGAGCTGCCGGCGATGAAGGACTTCACGCCTTCGGCCAATGGCTCGCCGCCGCTCGCGCGTGCGAAGGAGTGGCTCGAGACGAGGGATCCGGTGAGCGGCAAGCCGGTTCGGCGCGATACGGACACCATGCCGGGCTGGGCGGGCTCGTGCTGGTACTACCTGCGCTTCATGGATCCGAAGAACGACCAGGCGCCGTTCGCGGCCGAGGCGCAACGCTACTGGGGCAGCGTGGATCTGTACGTGGGCGGGGTCGAGCACGCCGTGCTGCACCTGCTCTACGCGCGCTTCTGGCACAAGGTGCTGTACGACCTGAAGCTCGTGAGCACGAAGGAGCCGTTCCAGCGGCTGTTCAACCAAGGGTTGCTGACGGCGTTCGCGTACAAGGACAGCACAGGAAGGCTTCTCCCCGAGGACGAGGTCATCGTGCTCTCGGACGTAGAGAAGGACGAACAAGGCGATCTAAAGAAGACCCCGACGAACTTCATCGACAAGCACGGCAAGCCTGTCGAGCGAGTGATCGCCAAGATGTCGAAGTCGCTGAAGAACGTCGTCAACCCCGACGACGTCGTGAAGGAGTACGGCGTCGACACCTTCCGCGTCTACGAGATGTTCATGGGGCCGCTGGGCGAGTCGAAGCCCTGGAACCCGCGTGACGTGGCGGGCTCGCGGCGCTTCCTCGATCGCCTCTGGCGTCTGCTGGTCGACGAAGAGAGCGAGAGTCCGCTGCGCGCCGATCTCCTGCGCGAGTCCGCGACGGTGCCCGCGGGCGACACACTCGCGCTAGAGCGCGCCCTGAACAAGACGCTGGCGCGTATCGAGGACTCGTTCCAGCAGTTCAACTTCAACACCGCCATCGCGGCGATGATGGAGTTCGTCAACGAAGGCACCAAGCGCCGCGCGGCGCTGACGCGCTCGCAGGCCGAGCGTTTTCTCTGCGCGCTGGCGCCGTTCGCGCCGCACCTCGCGGAGGAGCTGTGGGCGCGTCTCGGGCACGCCGAATCGATCACGCGCGCGGCCTGGCCCAAGGCCGACCCGGCCTACCTCGTCGAGGACGAGGTCGAGCTCGCGGTGCAGGTCAACGGCAAGCTGCGCGCGCGCATCCGCGCGCCGAAGGACGCCCAGCGCGAGCGGCTCGAGGAACTCGGGCGCGCGGCCGTCAGCGAGCACCTCTCCGGCAAGACCGTCAAGAAGGTCGTGGTCGTGCCGGGCCGGCTCGTCAACTTCGTCGGTGACTGACGAATCTCCGCGCCCTCCGGTGCGTCAGGCAAGGCCATGTTCTCTCGACAGATGAAAGGAGCTGCCCATGTGACCGATCGACGACACATGTAGCCACCCGAGCGGTAACGGCAGCAATGCCGGGCCGGAGCCTCGGAAGG
>JABFRZ010000590.1 GCA_013140785.1 Planctomycetota bacterium
GTGCCGCCGGCCGGGGGCAGAAGCCCGTCCGTCGCGTCGGGGACGCCCGCGCCGAAGAGCGAGGCGAGCCGCCACAGCGTTCCGTCGTCTGTCCCGAGCTTCTGCAGCTCGAGCGCGAGGTCGCGCGTCTCGGTGTCCGAGAGCGTGACGATGAGCGTCTCGACCAGGACTTGCGGGTGCTGGACGTCGAGCTCCCCGATCAGGCGCTCGAGCTCGTCCAAGAGCCGCGGCGGCCCGATGGCGAGGATGCGGTTCGTACCGGAGTCCTTCGAAAGCGAGAGGTCGCTCGCCTCGGGGCTGGGCCGGCCGCCGATCATCGAGGGCGGCGCGGGCAGGGCGTTGCGCGCAGTGGGGTTCAGCCCTGCCGCGCCCTCCTCATTGCTCGCCGCCGGCAGCGGCACACCCTTGAGCAGGCTCTCCAAGAGCCCGAGGAACTCGTCCACGTCGCGGTGGCGGATCGGGAAGGCCCGCAGTGCGATGCGCGCGTCGGGCTCGGAGGATTCGAGGCGCGCGAGCAGCCGCTCGACCTCCTCGTGCTGTGCCGGCGACGCGGTGATGACGAGCGTCCCGGTGAGCTCGTCCTCGACCAGCCGCCAGCCCGCCGCGCCCTCGATCGGGCCGCGCACGATGTCCTGGATCAGCTTCCCCGTCTCACCGATAGAGAAGCGCCGCGGGATGTAGTTGCGCGTGACCGCTGGCTGCACCTGATCGAAGCGCTCGATCTGCTCCTTCCACCACAGGAGCTCCGGCTCGGGCGCCACGACCAGGATCGTGCCCGAGGCGGGCTCGGCCAGCGCGACGCCCTCCGGCTTGAACTTCCCGACCTGCTCGATCGCCTTGGTCACGCGTTCGAGCAGCGCCGCGACCGCGGTTGCGCTGGAGTTGTGGATGCGAAAGGCCTCGACCGCGGGCGGCGTCGGGGAGTCGATCATCCGGATGAGCTCGAGCGCCTCGAGCACCTGCGGCTTGGCACCGGCGAGCAGGATCTGGTGCGCGTCCTGGATGGGCTGAACGAGCGTCCCCTCGCCGGTGAGCAGAGCGCGCAGCGGCTCGGCCAGCTTCTCTGGGTCCGCATAGTGCAGCGTGTGGAGCACCTTCACGAAGCCCGCGCGCGCCGCTCTGACGTCCGGCTCGATGCGCGCCACCTTCGCCGCCTCTCCCAGTGCCACGATCCCGAGTGCCTCCTCGCCCGAAGCCTGCACCGAGGCGAGCTTCTTCGAGAGGAGCAGGCGGTTCGCGAGCGCCCACATGCCCTCGCTCGTGTAGCCCCCCTCCGAGCGGATCGTGACCTTGCCCTGGATCGCTGCTCGGTCGTAGTCGAGCGCGAGGCCAAGGCCCGCGGCGCAGGCGTCGAGCACCTCCATCAGCTCGACCTCTTCTCCGGTGAGAAACCAGCGCGGCTGCTCGGGCTCCTGGGTGCATGGCGACGGAGAGACGAGCAGCCACAGCGCCGCCCACGTCCTCCGCGGGTACCGATGCACGCGTCGCCCTTCGCTAGTCGGCGGCCGCATTCCAGGCGGTCTGCACGGCGGCGAGGCCCGCGTCGCGGTTGACCTTGGCGGTCGCGACCTCGCTCTCGGCGTCGATCGCGGCGAGCCGGCCCTGGGCCTCGGCCGGGAACGGCGCCTCGCCGTCCTCCGCGTGGATGCGCTGCGCGGCGAGCAGGTCGCGTAGCTCGACCCACTGGGCTTCGCCGCGGTCCTTCACCAGGTACTGGGTCGGAAAGTGCCAGGACTCGTTCGCGCGGATCGTGTTCACGAGCGCGCGCTGGCCTTCCGAGACGGTCGCGAGTGCCGCCACACGCAAGCCCGCGAGATGGTTCTCGCGCTGCGTGGTCGCGGCGGCGAGGGTCGCCTCGGCCCCACGCAGCGTCACGACGTCATCGCGCGTGCCCTTGCCGCTCGTGACGAGGCGCCGCAGGCGGTCGTGCGTTTGCTTCGCCGTGATGAAGGCCTCGTCGCGGCTCGCCGTGGCGGCCGCGGTGTAGTTCCCCTGGAGCGCCGCCACGAGTGCCGGGACCTGCTCGGCGCTGATCCCGGCCGCGGCAAGTGTCTCCGCGCCGAGGCCGACGCGCAGCAGGACGCCCGCGAACTCGGTGTTCACCGGCGGCGGAGGTTCGAGCGGATCGGCGCCGCCGCCGCCACCTCCCAAGGCGAAGGCCAGAGCACCGGCCGAGACCAGAACACCTGAGAAAACGACGGGAAACGCGCGCATTTGATTTCTCCTCTCGAAAGCGGCGACATGGAAGCGACCGCCGAACTGCACGGATGATAGGTGCCCACGCGCTCGGCGGATACGGGCAACGCGCGTTTTTCGCCGGCCCGTTTGGAAGAGTCGCGCCCCTGCATTATTCGCTAATCAAG
Organism: Planctomycetota bacterium; assembly: GCA_013140785.1. Lineage (GTDB taxonomy): Bacteria > Planctomycetota > UBA1135 > UBA1135 > JABFRZ01. The sequence continues at coordinate 2,364 of JABFRZ010000590.1, forward strand.
TTCGCGCCCCTATCGTTGGCGCTCGCCGCTGGCACGAATCGAGTTGCGGACTGCACGCGGGATTTCTGAAGCTGAATGAGCGCGCGAGCTGTTGCCCCTGAGACGCCCCGGGATAGAGTCACCGTCCGGCTCGACGCCGCCCCGGTGGGACCCGGGGGTTCAGAGAGAAACCAGGGAGAGGTCCATGCAGCAGCTGCTCGCTCGTTCCGCCATCGGCATCGCGGTGTTCGCCGGCGCACTGGCCCCGTTCGTCCTGTCTTCGCGCAGCGCGCCGCCGCCGCCGGGCGGCCTGGCCATCCGCCAGCCCGACAGCGACTCGCTCTACACCATGCTGGTGACGACGCCGACGCCCGTACAGGACGTCCTGCCACAGCTCCTCCAGCGCGGCGTGCAGCTCGACGGAATGCTGCGGGCCGCTCCAAGCCAGCGGATGGTGATCGCGGCCAACCCCTTCGAGAACGTCCGGCGCGCCCCCTCGATCGGTGGGGTGAACCTGGCTGTCGGGACATTTGAGGTTCAAGAGGTGGACATCGCCCTGCCCTCGGAGGGTTTCTCCTGGGTCATCGGCCGCACAGTCAACGCGCGCCAGCAGACCTCGGGCTCTCACCGAGACTCCCAGGGGCCCAACGGGGTCAACTGGGCGCAGTCGAGCCAACCCGAGATCAGCTTCTATGACCATGCGAACAATGTCCGAGACACGGTCTACCTCCTGTACGGGGCAGACCGCTTCGCGGAGTACAAGCGCGTCGATGCCAACGGGCCGACGTTCCGCGGGGTGAACGGCGCGGCCGGGGTGTTCGAGTACATCGCGGGGGCGAGCGCGGATCCGGACACCTACACCCTGACCGACCAGAACGGCAACGATCAGGTCTTCTTCGGCTTCGACAGCGACTCCGGCGTGGCGAAGGGGCAGCTCTGGAAGATCTCCGACTCGGACGGAAACAGCGCCTACGTCGGCCACGCGACGTCCCCGACGAGCGCGATCTCCAGCGGCTACGACGCAGGTGGGCGAAGCACGACGGCCTACGACACCTCGGGCCGTCGGTACACGTACACCTACACGCAGCTGAATGGGACCTACCGGCTGACCGAGGTCAAGGCCGAGAAGAACACGGGCTCGTGGGTCACGGTGGCCGAGGTGGACTACGCCTACTACGGCGATGAGTCCCACGGAGACATCGGCGACCTGAAGCAGGTCACGGTCACGACGCCGCTCACCGACTCGGGCGTCAGCCTCACCCAGAAGAAGCTCTACCGGTACTGGGAGGGCAGCAGCGACGGGACGAGCAGCTACAACGCCTCGACCAACCCGGGCTACGTCCACGCCCTGAAGTACGTGGTCGAGTTCGAGGGGGTGCGCCGGTTCGATTGGACCGACTCCACGCTGGACGATGACCACCTCGGGGCCAGCGACGCGAGCCTGGAACCCTACGCCGCAGCCTACTTCGAGTACGACTCGAGCCATCGGATCAGGAAAACCTGGCTCAACGGGGAGTGCGGCTGCTCGGGCGCGAGCAACGGGGCACACGAGTTCGAGTACGAGACGAACGGCAGCTTCTCGGACACGGCCAACGTCTACGACAGCGGGTGGAAGACGCGCACGGTCGTCGAGCGCCCCGACGCGAGCTATCTCACTCAGTACTGGGACGAGATCGGGCAACCGCTCTCGCAGGTGATCACCGACGCGGACCCCGACAACACGAGCCCCGTGCCCTCGCGCTGGGTGACGCGCGTCGTCCGCGACTCGTCCGGCTGCATCACGACCGTGGCCACGCCGGCGAACTGCACGGACTACACGCATTCGAGCGGCGCGGTCAGCGCCAGCAGCAGCGCCGGGCTCGTCTGGGAGTACGGCCGCGAGGACGAGGACGCCACGACGGGCTTCGTGCTCGCGCGGAAGTTCAGGCAGGGCACGAGCGGTACGGCCTACTTCGACGGGGAGTTCGAGTACACCCAGGACAGCGAGGTGATCATCGCGACCGGCGACGGCGCCTGCGAGGTGATCCGCCCCGCGATCAACGCGTCTACGCGCTATCCGCAGCTCACATCGACCTCGTCGGCGACGTACAAGGACTCGCACACCGTGGCCTGGGACGGGACCGTGGATCTTGCGATGGCTTCCGACCAGGTGGCCCAGCCCGCGATCACCACTGGAAACAACGGTTCGGGTTCGGCTCTTTCGGCCACGCAGTACTACCGCATCGACGGCGTGCCGTCGTACACGAAGGCGCGCGACGGGATCCTCGCCTATCGTGCCTACACGGACGGCCGGGTCACGACCTCGATCGAGGACGCGGACACGAGCATCCTGACGGACGAGCCGAGCGGGCTCTCCAGCACGGGCACGCCGTTCCACCGCGTCACGACCTACGCCTACGACAACCAGGGTCGGCTCGAGCTCACTACCCAGTCGGATGGCCGCAAGATCAAGCACTACTACTCGAAGCTCGCGGACGGGCGGCGCGTCACGTTGATGTTGGGGTGGCGGAAAGTCTTGCCGCTTTGAATAGGTAGAGCAGGGGCGGGTCATCGGCCTCCTGTCCGCCGGCGAGAGCCGGCCAGGAGCTTACGATGGCGCAAGAGCAACAGGACCCGGAGGGG
>JABFRZ010000295.1 GCA_013140785.1 Planctomycetota bacterium
CACGTGCACTCCGCGGTTTTGGATCGCCACCTCGGGAACGCTGAAGCGTCCAGCCGCATCGGTCGTCGCACGCAGGCCCAGCCCGACGATCTCGACCTCCGCACCGGCTACCGGCGTTCCATCGCCGAGGGCCACGAGGCCCGTAGCCGTGGTCGGGTGTCGCGGACCGATGCCGAGTTGGAGTTCCAGAGCCGCGCTGGACTCGAAGACGCGCGCGCGCTCCAAGATCCACTGAGCGCCGAAGCTCGTGCCGGCCAGGGCCACGCTGGCCGGGAGCAAGATCTCGACGGTGGCGACGCCGATTCCCGGTGAGACCTCCCGCGCACGCGCCGCGAAAATCGCGTCTGCCTCGACGAGCACACAGCGTGAACTGGAGCGGAGCGCTCCCACGCGCAAGAACGCCAGGCGACCCGGAGCGACGCCGGAGAGGTGAACGGGCAGCCTCCTGCCCAGGAACGGTCCGCCGCTGACGCCGATACGCAGCTTGGGCTCGGCTCTGCAGGGGGAACCGACCACGCGCACGCCGTCGCGGGGCTCGCGCGCGGTCGCGTCACGCGCCGGAGCGCCCGAGTGCAGGACGATCCGCTCGCCGTACTCGCGTGCGAGGAAATCCGGGAAGCCGTCGCCGTTCCAGTCTCGGCCTGCGAGGAGCAAGCTCCGCGGCTTCTCCGTGCGCCACAAGGGTTCGCGCGTCGCGCCGTCGAAGGCCCAGAGCTCGATCTCGGTGACGTACCCGTCGCCGATGCGCTCGGTTTCGTGCGACCAGGCGAGGACGTCCGGGACGCCGTTCCCGTTCAGGTCGCCCGCTTGGAGTCCGCTCGGGTAGAAGAGGAAACCGTCCTCGGCAGGCAGGCCGGCGAGGAGTTGTCCGCTCTGGCCACCGTAGAACTGCGGCGGACTCCCGGCCGAGAAGTCGGCGCACCCGTCTCCGTCGAGGTCCCCGACGGGCGTGGCCGATGGGAGGCATTTGTCGCTGCCGTTGTCCACCGGAAGGGGATAGAGCACCGCGCCCGTGGAGCCCGAGCGCACTTGGCTGAACGAGTACTCACACTTCTCGCCTTCGAATGAGGTGACGAAGTCCGGCACGCCGTCACAGTCCAGATCGCCCAGCGGAAAGACACCCTGGAAGTAGTGGTCGATGATGTCGCCGGGCAGATCGTAAAGCGGCGTGATCGAGCGACCGCTGTACACCGAGCCGCCGCCCAGGAAATCGCCGACCCCATCCCGGTCGAGATCGCCCAAGGGAGTCAGCGGACCGTAGTTGTGATCCGCGGGTGTCGGGGACTTCCGGCGCAGGAGCCGGCCGTCGCGACCGTTGAAGACGAACCACTCACTCTCTGAACGACAGGCATATTCCTCGACGCCGTCGCCGTCGAGGTCACCAAGGCTCGCGGGGAACTGTCCGAAGCGCGCGCCGCTACCCGCGCCGCGATGGCTGCGCAAGATCGTCGGAAAAGCGCCCAAGGGAACCGCGGCTCCGGAGAGGACGTACAAGGTTCCCACGTTGCCGCCGCCCGCAATCGCGCCGTCCGGGTCGCCCAGCAGGAACTCGCGGAACCCGTCGCCGTTCACATCGGAGAGCGAGTCCAGGTTGCGAGGGAAGTAGGAGAGCCCATCCCCTAGGAAGTCGCTCCAGACGCGGAGCTCGTCTTCCTGGGGTGCCGGAGTCGAGCGGGCCTCGACGGCTCGCGCCGCGAGGACGAGAGCGAACGAAGCCAGCAGAAAAGTCCGTGAAGCCCAAGCCATGGCTCACCTCCGAGGAGATGAGGATAGCACGGCGCCGGACGCTGCTCAGTCCCCGCAAGGAAATGGGCTACGGCGGCGACGGCTGAGACGCTCGACCCGAAGGCCGCTCAGGCGCTTTTCGCCGCCCGCTGCCTTGCGGGAAAGGAATCGACCGCGATCGCGAGGGCGCGAGCGCGTTCGGCCTCCTCCACGAGCGAGCGTTCCGCGGCGGTGATGACGGTGGCCAGGACGGCGCGCTCGAGCAACGTGTCGGTCGGCTTCTTCTCGAGCTTCTTGTCCTTCAGCGCGCTCTGGATCTTCTTGTGCACGGCCATGGCCTTGACGGCCTTGTCGAGCGCGTCCTCGAGTTGGCCGAGGCCCATCTCCTCGCGCGGCGGCAGGTACATGCCGCGCGTGAGTTGCTCGCGCACGCTCTCGCCGTCCACCAGGCCGCGCGCCACGCGGTGCGCGAGTGCGTCGGTCGGCTCGGCGTAGGTGCGGCCGAGCGGGAAGGCGAGCCGGCGCAGGAACCAGGCCGCCGGACGCAGCGGCAGGTTGGCGAGGAAGCCGAGGTAGGCCTCTTGCGCCTGGTGGTGGGCGTGCTCGCAGGCCCAGCGCAGGCAGGCCAGGTCGCGCTCCTTCGAGCCCTCGTCGTGGAAGCGCTTGAGCGCGGCCGACGACAGGTACAACCACGCGTGTATGTCCGACAAGCGCCCGGTCAGGGCCTCCTTGCGCTTGAGCGTGCCGCCCAACGTGCCCATGGCCACGTCCGCGGCCAGCGCGAAGGCGGCCGAGAGCCGCGTCGAGCGCCGGTAGTAGCGCGCGGCCGGACCGGTCACCGGCGCCGTGGCGAAGGCGCCGTTCGTCAGCGCGAGCCACAGGGTGCGCGCCATGTTCTGGAACACGAAGCCCACGTGCCCGAAGAAGGCGCGGTCGAAGCGCACCAGGTCCTTCTCGAACGCGCCGCGCATCTCGTCCTGCACGAACGGGTGACAGCGGATCGCGCCTTGCCCGAAGATGATCATCGAGCGCGTCAGGATGTTCGCACCCTCGACCGTGATGCCGATCGGCAGGGCGGAGTAGCCGCCGGCCAGGATGTTGCGCGGCCCGATGCAGATGCCCGCGCCGCCGACCACGTCCATGCCGTCGTTGACGACCTGGCGCATGCCCTCGGTCAAGTAGCACTTGGCGATGGCCGAGGCCACCGAGGGCTTCTCGCCCGCGTCCACCGCCGCGACCGTGAGCCGGCGCGTGGCGTCCATCAGGTAGGTGAGGCCGCCGATGCGCGCCAGGCGCTGCTCGATGCCCTCGAAGCGTCCGATCTCCAGCCCGAACTGCTGGCGCACGGTGGCGTAGGCGCCGACTGCGCGCGTCGTGAGCATCGCGGCGCCCGCGGCCATCGAGGGCAGCGAGATCCCGCGCCCGGCGGCGAGCGACTGCATCAGCATCAGCCAGCCGCGCCCGGCCATCTCCTTGCCACCGATGATGAAGTCGAGCGGCACGAACACGTTTTTCCCGCGCGTCGGGCCGTTCATGAAGGCCATGCCGAGCGGGTCGTGGCGCTCGCCGATGTCGACGCCCGGCAGGTTGGCCGGGATCAGGGCGCAGGTGATGCCGAGGTCGGGCTGCTCGCCCAGCAGCTTGTCCGGGTCGAACAGGCGGAAGGCGAGCCCGATGACGGTCGCGACCGGCGCCAGCGTGATGTAGCGCTTGTCCCAGTCCAGGCGCATGCCGAGCACCTTCTTGCCGTTGAAGGTGCCCTCGCACACGACGCCCTTGCTGCGCATCGCGCCCGCGTCCGAGCCGGCGTGCGGCTCGGTCAGCGCGAAGCAGGGGATCTCGTCGCCCTTGGCGAGCTTGGGCAGGTAGTTCTTCTTCTGCTCTTCCGTGCCGTAGTGCAGCAAGAGCTCGGCCGGGCCGAGCGAGTTCGGGACCATCACCGTGACCGCCAGTCCGACCGAGCGACTGGAGAGCTTGCGCACCACGGCCGAGTGCGCCGCGGCCGAGAAGCCGAGGCCGCCGAACTCGGTGGGGATGATCATGCCCATGAAGCCCTGGCGCTTGACGAACTCCCACACCTCCTTGGAGAGATCGCCGTTCTGATTCACCTCCCAGTCGGTGACCATCCCACACACCTTCTCGCACGGACCGTCGAGGAAGGTCTGCTCCTCCTTGGAGAGCTCGCGCGGCTGGAAGTTCAAGAGCTTGCGCCAGCTCGGGCGACCCGTGAAGAACTCCGCCTCCCAGCCCACCGTGCCCGCCTCGATCGCGACCTTCTCCGTGTCGCTCATCTTCGGCAGGATCGGCGCGATGCGCGGCAGGATGCGCGCGGTGAGGAGCTCGCGGCGCACGCCCTTCAGCCCGGTGATCAGCGCGACCAGCGCGAACAAGCCCGCGCCGAACAGGAACACGAACGCGTTCGAGGGCTGGTTCCACCACCAGCTCGCGAAGCACATCGCGCCGGGCAGCACCCATCCGAGCCAGGCGCGGCCGAGGTAGAAAAGAACGAAGGCGACGACCAGTGCAGCGAGCGCGAGGAGAGTCATGGGCGGCGAGCGGGGCCTGTGCGTGGCTCCCGGCAGGGGGCTAGCGTACACCTATCGGTTCCCGAGCCGCGTTACCCAAGCCCTTCTCGGCCAAGGTCTTATGGCGTTGCGGCCGGGCCGATGCAGGCTCCGGGCGGCGGCCTAAGGCAAGCGCTCACAAGGGCTTGAGCGCGGCCGGAGCGGCCGCGGGGCGGGCGCCTTCGTTCCGCCAGGCGTGCTGGGCCGAGAGCGCGCGCTCCAGGTCCTCGCGCTCTGCGGCGAGTTTCCCGCGTGGCCAGGCCAGCGCGTCGGCCAGACGCTCGAGCACGCGTTCGCGCACGGTCGCGCTGCCGTCGCTCGGCCCATGGCCGAGCCCGTAGCCGAGGTCGGTGCGGCGCAGGAAGAAGTCGCGCGCCGCGAGGCAGTCCTCGTGACGCACGGCCCAGTCCACCTCGCCGAGCAGCGTCTCGGAGTCGAGCGCGCTGCGACCTCCTTCGAGGCGTTGGCAGAACTCGCTGACCGCGGGCGCGAGCGCGGCGTAACGGCGCTGCCAGGCCGGCTCGACGCCCTCGCGCGGGAGGCGCGGGCGCCCCGCCTCGTCGAGCGGAATCCCGTGGGACTCCATGCGTGAGTAGAGCGTGCGGCGGGTGAGGCCAAGCAGGCGCGACGCCCGAGTCTTGTTCCCGCCCGTCCGTTCCAGCGCCTGGCGG
>JABFRZ010000151.1 GCA_013140785.1 Planctomycetota bacterium
GCTGCGCTTCGTGGCCGTCGGCGACCAAGAGCGCGTCCTAATACCCAGCGAGCCCCGTGGGTGCTCCGAGGCCGCGCCCGCTAGGCGCGGCGACTACCCGCATTCGCAGCAATGCTCGGAGGAGCCGCAACGACGCGGGCGCGAGCCACGGGGCGGCCACGGGGGTCGCTGGGTATTGGGACGTGCTCCAAGGCACGACCACGGCCGGGAGCTTCGCCGGCCGTGGGTCGCGCTCTCTCGCCCATCGGTTCAGCGGTGCAGCTGACACCGCCTCAGTCTCTCCGGTCCTCGCCCGGCAGGCCCCGACGTGGATCAGGAGCACTGCAAGATCAGCCAGGCCTTGTCGAAGTCGTGCTCGCAGAGGTCCGACTCGCGGATCCAGAAGTAGAGTCGCCCTGCGTCGCCCCACATCATCTTCGCGCGCTCGTCGGAATCGAGCTGCAGCAGCAGCCGCCACTCGGTCTGGCCTGCCTCGAGTTCCTTGGCCCGCGGCTCCTGATAGCCGCTGGAGTCGCCGCAATAGACGCCGTTCGTGACGAGCTGGCATTCGAGCTCCATCGGGTTCTGGACCGGATCGGCCTACCACTACTCGAATACGGCGTTGTCGTAGTGGAAGCGGACCTGCACGTTCGACTGGCCCGCGGCCTGCGCCGTGATGTCGACGGTCGCCGTCCCGCTGGTGTCGCCGTCCTGAAGAGACGCTCGCGTGAGCGACGTGCTCGAGCTGCCGGCCGCGGGTCGCGACCGGCAATCCGCGCGAGGCGATTCACTGGTGTGCGCTCAGCCGCCTTGCTGCCAGCGGTGCTCGGGGCGCGCCAGGATCTCGTCGATGACCGTGGTCACTGCGGTCGCGGCCGCGGCCTTGCCTTCTTCGGCGGCGTGCGCGCACAGCTCGCGCGCCTGCGGGATGAGCTCCTGGTAGAAGCGCTCGGCTACCTCGAACATGCCGTGCCAGTGCGTGTAGTCCGGCGCCATCATCGAGGCGCCGTGGCGCGCGCGCCGGCCTTCGTGGTGCCAGAGGTAGTACCACGTCCACTCGATCTCCTCGTCGAACTCGGCCTTGGTGAGCAGGCCGTTCGCGAGCAGCGCGTCGATGATCTTCTTGCCCGGCTTGGCGAACTTCTCGTTGAACAGCACCACGAGCTCGTCGTACTGCTGGTAGAAGCCGTCCACGTAACCCGTCGTGTGGCAGTGCAGGCAGACGTCCTTCATGCGCTGGCGCTTCTCTTGCCAGGTGTCGGTGGTCTGCGCGGCGCGCTCGGCGGGGTCGGTGGACTTGACGACCCTGTGCTCGGCGTCCGTGTCCATCACCAGGCTGATGGGCGGGCGGTTGGTCCAGGAGATGCGCTCGCCCGGGTCGTGCGTGACCTTGCCGCCGTTGCGTGAGTGCCCGGACATGTGGCACGTGGCGCAGGTCGGCGCCTGCGAGTAGTCCTTGCCGAGGATCCAGGTGTCGGCGTCGAGGTTCATGTGATCCTTCAGGTCGCGGTAGGCGACGCCGTGCTTCGACTCCTCGTAGATCTCCGCCTGCGGGTGGTCGGGGCCGAGGTGGCACTTGCCGCAGTTCTCGGGCTGGCGCGCGCGCCGCGGAGAGAAGTCGTGACGGCTGTGGCAGGCCGAGCAGGAGCCGCGCGAGCCGTCCAGGTTGAGCCGGCCAATGCCCGTGTTGGGCCAGGTCGAGGGGTCGAGCTTGGGCTTGCCCTCCTCGTCGCGCAGGATGCGATCCACGGCCGCGCGGTTGGTGGGCTTGCCGCTGGCGTCGGGCGCCAGGTCATCGACCGTGATCTTGCCGCCGTCGCTGGCGACCAGGCCCAGCTTGCTGCCGTGGCACTGCAGGCAGCCGCTGGAGACCGAGGCCATGCCCTGCACCGGCCCGCCGCCCCGGCCCGGCGTCGGCGTGTGCGGATCGAAGGTCCCGCGATGTCCTTCAACGACCTCGGCCAGGAAGTTGTCGAGCGAGGCCAGGATGTTGCCGCCCTTCGCGTGGTGGCTGCCCTCGAACTCCTGGAACTCGCGCGGGTGGCAGCGGGAGCAGTCGAGCGGCGTCACGACCGTCGCGATCCGAGCGCCGTAGTGCAGGAAGGCGTCGGGCTCGTCCTCGGCGGCGGTGTGGCACTCGACGCAGCCCACGCCCGCGACAGCGTGCGTGCTGCCCTTCCAGTGATCGATGATGGCCGCCGTGGACTCCGCGTGGCAGTCGACGCAGTCCTTCGAGCTGGCCGGTACGGCGATGTGCACCGCGCCGATTCCGGCCTCGACGCGCTTGCGCGTGACTTCCTTGTACTGCACGAAGACGAGCGAGAGCAGGAACAGGAAGCCCAGGAGGCCGATGATGGTCTGCTTGGTGGAGAGGTTCATGATCGGTCTCGGCGTTTTCGAAGGCTCAGTGCTCGACTGCGGCTTCCCAGAGGGTGAGGGCGAGCAGCGCCAGGACGGCGACGATGCCCAGGTACACGCTGAACTCGCTGCCCGCGCGGCGCCGGCGGATCCAGCCGTCGATGAAGGGCCAGGCCACCATCACGAAGACGATGAAGCCCATCGAAAGCACCGCGGCCGTGCCGGAGAAGAGCTTCAGCCAGCGGAAAGCCACGTAGAAGAACCACTCGGGCTTGATCACCTCGGGCGTGACCAGCGGATCGGCGCGCGGCCCCATGGTGGCCGGCAGGATGGTGGACAGCGCCGCCAGCAGGACCATGAGCACCAGGCCGATGGTGAGCTCGGTGGCGAAGTGCTCGGGGAAGAAGTTGAACGTGCCGCGGTCGCGCTCGGGCTCGCGCGCGTCCACGAACTCGGTCACGCCCTGCAGGCGGATCAGCGTGATGTGCACGGCCAGCAGCGCGACCATCGCGCTCGGCAGCACGGCCGCGTGCAGCATGAAGAAGCGCGAGAGCGTGTGCTCGTTGTAGACCTCACCCGCCAGCAGGAGCTGCTTCGCCAGCGCGCCCAGCACCGGCACGTTGTCGGCGATGTTGGCCCCGACCGTGGCGCCCCAGTAGCTGAGCTGCTCGTACACCAGGCTGTAGCCCGTGAAGCCGGTCAGGAGGCTCAGCACGAGCAGCCCCATGCCCACGATCCAGTTCAGCTCGCGCGGCTTGCGGTAGGCGCCCGTGAAGTAGACGCGCATCTGGTGCAGCACGACGCTGGCGATCATCAGCGTCGCGGCCCACTTGTGCAGGCCGCGCAGGAACCAGCCGTAGCTCGCATCTTCGGTGATGAAGCGCACCGAGTCCCAGGCCGTCTGCGGGCTGGCCTGGTAGTAGAAGGCCAGCAGGATGCCCGTCACGATCTGCACCACGAACAGGTACGCGGGCGTGCCGCCGAGGCAGAACCACCAGCGCTTCAGGTGGTTCGGGACGGGCTCGTTCGTGAGCTCGCGTAGGTCCCCGGGCCGGACCGGGATGCGCTCGGCGAACCAGGACGAGAGCGCGCCCAATCCCTAGCTCGCCCCGCCGGGGCGCGGCAGCGCCTCCATCGGCACCTCGATGAACAGCACGCCGTCCTCGATCTTCAGCGGGAAGCGCGCGAGCGACTGCCCGGCCTCGAAGGGCGGCCCGGCCGTGGCGCGGCCCTCGGGGTCGAAGGTGCCGTTGTGGCACGGGCAGAAGAAGCGCTTCTCGACGAACTGCCAGTGCACCTGGCAGCCGAGGTGCGGGCAGGTCGAGGAGAGCGCGACGAAGTCCTCCACCTTGCCGGCCTCGCCGCGGCGCGCGACCGCGATGCGCTCGCCGCTCGGCGCGCGGTACTCGAGCGACTCGCCCACCCGCAGGCTCTCGGCGCGCGCCAGGAATTGCCAGCGGCGCACGCGCCCCGTGGCTGGGAACAGGTAGCGCACGCCAATCGCCCCGCAGGCGCCGTAGCCCGCGACCAGGCCTCCGGCCATGAACAGCGTCGAGGCGCGGGCGAGGAATGCGCGCCGTTCCGGGGTCTCGTCCTGTTCGTCCATGCTCGTGTGGGACGCAGGCTAGGAACCCACGAGCTCTGGATCCAGAGGACAAAACGATGGGTTGCGATGGGCAGGTGGGCTCCTCTCCGACCGGCCTGGCATCGGTCAAGGAGGGCCAGGATGGACCCGCCGCTCGGCGGGCCCGGAAGCGCGACCATCTCGCCGCGGGATTGGTCTCCTTCAGCCAGTCGATGACGAGCGCTTCCATGAGCGCAGTGAAGCCCGATTCCGGTTCGCCCAGGGCACGTCGATCTGCAGGACCGCGTGCTCGGAGCACTCGACGCGCGCCACGTCCTTCACGCCCTACGCGCGCACGGTGCTGTTCCTGGCCTACACGCTGCGTAACGAGGTCCCGCGCAGGCTCCGGTGCAGAGCCGGAGCCGTTGAAGGACGGCGCGGCCAGGGTCACGGTCCGCGGCGGTTCGGACGAGTGAGGTAGCTCAGGTAGAGCTCGCGGGCCTTGTCCGTACGGAGAACCGCGTTGTTCATGGTAGGTCCGTCACGGCCCGCGGCCCGACCGCACAGCGCAGCCTCTCCGTGTACGAGTTCGAGGGGGAGCGAATCGCGCTCCCCTCTTCGCTCCGCTGACATCCCTACGCGGTGGATCCCGCAGTGAACGACTCGAAGAAGCCCACCACGCTGGTCGAGTTCCGGCTCGAGGACACGCCGGAGGGAACACAGCTCACGGTCGTGGAGTCGGGGTTCGACCGGATCCCGGTCGGGCGGCGTGACGAGGCCTTCCGCATGAACACCGAGGGGTGGGGAATCCAGATGGAGAACGTGCGGCGTCATGTCGGCGGCTAGGGCGCTCGCGGCAACGGAGGTCCGCGATGCGGCGCGAGGAGGTCGACGAGCATGCGCTTCGATGTCCTGACTCCCGGACTCCCGGCAGCGCCGCTGGGCACGCGGACGCGCTGAGGGTCCAGCGAGCGCCGGCAGCGGCCGCTGGACACGCGGGCCGGTGAAGGAAACGAGGGCGGAGTTCCGATAGAGGGCTCCGATCGATGGTCGTCTTCGCCTACGGAGTGGCTTCGTACGTGGTCTTCGTGCTCACGGCCCTGTACGCCGTCGGCTTCGTGGACAATTGGGTCGTTTCGCAGACGATCGACGGTGGGTTCAGAACGGGAGGCAGCTGGCTCGAGGCCGGGCTCGTGAACGCGGTCCTGCTCGGGCTCTTCGCGCTGCAGCACGCGTTCATGGGGCGTCCCGTCTTCCGGTCCGCGTGGGCCCGCATCCTCCCGGCCGCCGCGGAGCGCAGCACCCACGTGCTCGTCTCGAGTCTGTCCCTGATGCTCGTCTTCCTGCGCTGGAGACCGATCCCGCTCGAGCTGTGGTCGCTCGAGCTGCACCCGCTGGGGTTGGTGTTCGAGCTCCTGTCCTTCGCGGGCTGGGCCCTCGCGTTCGTGGGGACCATCCAGATCGGCCACCTCGAGCTCTTCGGGCTGGCACAGGTCCTGGCGCATGTGAGTGGGAAAGCCCCGGCGCCAGCGGGCTTCGACGTTCCGTTCCTCTACCGCTGGGTGCGCCATCCCATCTACCTCGGGCTCCTCGCAGCGGTGTGGTGCGCGCCGGCGATGACCCTCGGGCATCTCCTCTTCGCCGGCATGAGCACGGCCTTCGTCGTGGCCTTGGCGCGCATGGAGGAGCGCGACCTGGCGCGCGAGCACCGCGAATACCGCGACTATCAGGCGCGAGTACCCATGCTGCTGCCGAGAACGCGTCCGCTTCCGATCCGGAGACGGGCCGGTTGAAGCCCGCGGCCAGCAGCGAGCTCTTCCTGCACCACAGGTAGGCTGCCCCGTAGGCGGCACCTTCTCGCCGAGCTCGACCCAGCCTGCCCCGGCGCCCGTCTCATCTTTCTTGCGGCCGCAGCCGAAAGGCTCGGGGCCGATTGGAATCCCCTCCTCGATGGTTTGGGCGGAGACCGTCTCCCGCGCCCTCGTCTCCCAGGAGTCAACGGACAATGCTCGTTCCCATGCGCTCGTTCGCAGCGACCTTCCTCGCGCTCTCGCTGGCCGCCGGCTGCTCGACCCCGGGTCACGTCAAGGCCGTCAAGACGGCCGACCGGCTGGAGGACCTGAGCGCCTCCATCGAAGAGCTGCAGAGCCGCGTCACGGCGACCTCCACCGCGCTCGCGCAGCTGGTCGCGCAGAAGGACCAGGACCCCGGGCCGGCCTTCCAGCAACTCGAAGCCTCCGTCCATGCGCTCGAGAGCGCAGAGAGACGGACCGAGGGTCGCCTGCACGGCGTGCGCCAGGAGGCGGAGGAGTACTTCGTCACCTGGAAGGAGCAGGCGGCGACGATCGACGACGAGGACTTGAAGGAGCTCTCCGAAGAGAGACGCACGGACCTCTCGGCCTCCGTCGATCGGGTGGCGGACGTCATGACCCCGGCGCGCGAAGCGATCGACGCCTACCTGGGCACGCTCCGGGACACGCTGAAGTACCTGAGCATCGACCTGACTCCGAGCGGGATCGCCTCCATCGATGGCCGGGCCAAGGACGCGAGCAAGTCGGCCAAGTCGATCCACTCGAAGCTCGGCGGCGTTCTCGAGAGCGTGCACGAAGCGGCGCCCCTGTTCGCCAGGGCCCGGGCTACCGGCGCCAAGAAGAGCGTGCAAGCAGAGCCGGTTTCGAACTGACCCGCAGAGCTCCGCGCACCCGTCCCGCGCCAGACCAGCAAGGGCTTTCAGCCACGCCGCTGCCCCCACTGCTCCTAGTGGGCTGCCCACGCGGAATGTGAGCCCTCGATCGCACTTCGGTAGGGCGGGCGGTTCGCTCAACGCACTCCGGCCCGCGACCCGACTTCGAGTCGCAGGCCGGCACGCCAGGCTGACCTCGGCCGCGGAGTTCCGCGCGCAGGTTCCCCCAGTGCCACTCCAGGGGGGGGCTCGACTGTCTTGAAAAGACCTTGGGGGTCGTCGGGTACCGCGTCGAAGAGACGGCATCCCCAGCAGGGCGCTCCGGCCTGAGGATGGCCGAGCTCCACGGACCCCCGATGAACCACACGCTCCTCGGTACGAGACTCCTCGTTGTAACCCTCGTCACGATGGCACACGCCTCGGGAGGCCTGGCCAGGGCGCAGCAGGAGCTCGAGCACTTCGCCGTCATCGTCAACGCCGGAAACCCCCAGAACGAGCTGAGCCTGAACGCGCTGCGCCTGATCTACCTCGGCCAGCAGCGCTATTGGGGATCGGGCAAGGGCATCGAGCTCGTGCTCAATCGCGCCGGCAGCGACGAGAAGAAGCTGCTCCTCTCGAAGGTCTACGACATGACGGAGGCGCAGCTGAAGAAGCACTGGGTCGAGTTGATCTACCGCAACCAAATCAGCTCTCCGCCTTCGACGTATCCCTCGCGCGAGACGGCGCTGCAGGCGGTCGTGCGCGATCCAAGGGCCATCGCTCTCCTGCACTCCACGGTGGCGCAAGGAGCGGCGAGCCTCAAGATCCTGCGCATCGACGGAAGGCTGCCGGGCCAGGACGGCTACCCTCTGACCCTGCAGCAAGCCATGCGGCTGGACCCGATCGGCTTGGGAGGGCCGGCATCCGCGCAGGGCGCGCGCTTCGCCAGGCAGGAGCCAGAGGACGAAGCAGACACGGGTGGCGAAGAGACGGAGGGGTTCGAAATCATCCCCCGTGTGCTCCTGCGCGGCTTCACGCATTTCGAGCTCGGCGCCCGCGACAACCCGGCCTTCGTGAGCACGCGCGAGAGCGAGGGCGCCTTCGCGCTGGGTGGCCTGGACCTGTTCCTGACCTCACGACTGAGCGAGAGAGCGTCGTTCCTCAACGAGACCGTCTTCGAGCCAACTGAGGACGGCGAATACGTGCTGGACGTGGAGCGCGTGATCTTCAAGTACGAGTTCGGCGACTTCCTCAACGTGCAGGCCGGCCGCTTCCACACGACCATCGGCTACTGGAACGAGGCCTACCACCACGGCGAGTGGCTGCAGACGAGCGCGGGACGCCCGCGCATCCTCGCCTTCGAGGACGACGGCGGCCTCCTACCCGTGCACATGATCGGGCTGGTGTTCAAGGGCCGGCACATGAGCCAACACCTACAGACCGACTACAGCCTGGAGCTCGGCAACGGCCGCGGTCCCGCGGCGGATCCACCGCAGATCACGATCGACGCCAACGATCCCAAGGCGCTCAACCTGGGGCTGACTCTTCATCCCTTGACCCTGGCGGGTCTCTCCGTCGGCGGAAGCTGGTACGCGGACTCGATCCCGGGCAACCCGGACCCGTTGATCGGGCCCGTGCACACCGCCCTGGACGAGCGCATCTGGAGCGCCAGCCTGCGCTATCAAGAGAACGGCTGGGAGGCGCTGGGAGAGTACTTCGCCATCGAGCACGAGAGCTCCGGCCCCTCGGCGGATTCCGATGGCTACTACCTGCAGATCTCGAGGCAGATCGAGCGCTGGACCCCCTATGCCCGCTACGAAGCCGTGTCGGTGGACGACGCCGACACGTTCTTCGCGGACCTGGACGACCTGGAGCGCTGGCTCCTCGGTGTCCGTTGGGACTTCGGGGACTGGAGTGCGCTGAAGCTCCAGTACGCACACGCCGATGTCACGGACGACGCGAGCGGCACACAGGGCGACGAAGACGAGCTCGAGCTCCAGCTTTCCTTCGCGTTCTAGTCGACATGTCCAGGCAACGAGAATCGGCTGCGGAGAGCCCTGCCGCAGGCGACACGGCGGAGCACAGTGTTCCGCGCCCGCGCTCGGGCCGGAAGTACCTGTACTGCCTGGTGGCTGCGCTCTCGGTGGTGCTCGTCTCGGCGGGCTCCTTGATCGTGCGCGCGGCGCGGCAACTCGGAGACGAAGCCGACCGCCAGCTCGAACTCGACCTCATGGGACTCTGCGGCCAGGTCCAGAGGGAGCTGCTAGGAGCGGTCCAGAGCCTGCAGGTGCTCGCTCGCCAAGAGGTGATGGTGCGGATCCTCGACGACGATCCCGATGGAGAGCTCCTGCGGGCCCTTTCCAGGACCCTGCAGACCGGCCCTTTCTCGAGCTTGAGCTGCGCCGACGCGGACGGCCGGATCGTAGCCTGTAGCGACATCACGCGCCTGGAGGAGACCCTGCCCGACTCGCTCATGGATTCTCTGGGTCCAGGAGTCGAGGCCCTCCTCCAGCATGGGAACGGTGTCGAGCTCGTGCTGCCGATCTCGTGGGACTTCGACGGCCCGCAGCGCATCGGCCTCCTGCATGCCGAGTTGCTGGCCCAAGACCTCCTGCCCTCCTTGTCGAGTCACCATCTCGTCCTGCTGGACGAGAACGGGACTCTCATCGCCCAGGCGAAGCCTCTCGTCTCAGCCGGCCAGGAGCAACGGGACTCGGGGAAGATCTCGCGCCAAGGTGCGGTCCAGCCACCGCCTCAGGTATCGATGCCGGCCTGGTCCTTGCGGCTCTTCGCCGAGCGCGATGCCCTGTTCGGCAAGAGCCTCGACCTGCGTCGCAAGATCCTGTTCGTCGCGCTGACGTCGGGTCTTTTCATGGCCTTTCTGATCTGGATCTTCCTGCGCCTGGAAGGCCACCACCGGCGCAGCACGGTGGCCTACACGAGGCTGGTCGAGCGCAAGAACGAGGACCTCTCCAGCTCCAGAGAGGCCTTGCTCGAGCAGACCCGGCGGGCGGAGGCCGCCTCCGAAGCCAAGAGCCGTTTCCTGGCGACCATGAGCCACGAGATCCGCACGCCGATGAACGGGGTCATCGGCATGACCGGACTCCTGCTCGACACCGAGCTGAACGAGGACCAGCGCGAGTTCGCCGAGACCGCTCGTTCCTCGGCCAATGCCCTGCTCAGCGTCGTCAACGACATCCTCGATTACTCCAAGATCGAATCCGGCCGGATCGAGTTCGAGATGGCGGAGTGCGAGCTCGTCCCACTGATCGAGGAGACCCTGGAGATGGTCTCGCCGGCCGCACACCAGAAGGGGCTCGAGCTCGCCTGCCTGGCGCCGGTCGATCTTCCGGAACGCTGGCGCTGCGACCCCGGCCGGGTCCGGCAGATCCTGCTCAACCTCCTGTCCAATGCCGTCAAGTTCACGCACGCCGGGGAGGTCTCGGTGGCGCTGTCCATTCCGCCCGGCGCCGACGAAGGGCGGCGGATCCGCTTCGCGGTGTCCGACACGGGCATCGGCATCCCGGCCGATCGCCTGGATCGCCTGTTCTTGCCTTTCTCCCAGGTCGATGCCTCCAACACACGCCTCTACGGAGGCACCGGGCTGGGGCTCGCCATCTCCAAGCAACTGGTCGAGAAAATGGGCGGAACGATCGAGGTGACGAGCCCGCCCGGCGCCGGCTCCTGCTTCGCGTTCGAGCTGCCCCTGGAGCGCATCCCGCGCCCGAGCGCGGGAGCAGCCCCCTTCCCTGGCACACGCGTGCTGCTCGTCGCTCGCAACAACAGCCTGCGACGCGGGCTGCGGCTCGCGCTCGAGGGCTGGGGCTGCCGCTGTCGCGAGGCTGCCGACGGATCCGAGGCGCTTCATGCGCTGGGCACGACCGGCTTCGACCTGCTGCTGCTGGACCAATCCATCGTACCGGGCAGCCAGGACTTGCTTTCCGCGTGCCTCAGGAAGGTTGGCGACACCGCTCCCGCCGTCGTCCTGTTGCGGCCGCTGGCTGGACCTGGTGACGTCCCATCTTCTGGCCTTCCTGTTCTAGAACGACTGACGAAGCCCGTCCGGAGGGCTGCGCTCCGGTCGGTCCTGGAGCGGTTGCACGACTCGCGCGCGCCGGAATCGGAGGCTCGCGCGCTCCGCAAGGGCTCGCGCAAGAACGCCGGCGGCCGCGCGCGGATCTTGGTGGCCGAGGACAACGTCGCCAACCAGAAGTACTTCGCCGCACTGCTCACGACTTCCGGCCTGCACTGCGAGGTGGTCGCCAACGGCCGGGAGGCACTGCAGGCCCTCGAGCAATTCCACTTCGATCTGGTGCTGATGGACGTGATGATGCCCGAGCTGGACGGGCTCGAGGCCACGCGCCGCATCCGCGCGCGCGAAGGCGCCGGATCCGAGCGGATCCCCATCGTGGCGCTGACCGCCAACGCAGTCGAGGGCGACCGCGAGGTCTGCCTGGCGGCGGGATGCGACGAGTACGTGTCCAAGCCGGTCGAACCCGATCGACTCCTGGCCGTAGTGCGGAGATGGCTCGGCCAGCGCGCGGATCCCGCGGCAACGACGGACACCCCTGTACGCGGACCGCACCGTGCGACTGCACCCGTTCGAGAACCTACACCTCGTCCGGCGCTCCCCGGTCGCTCACCGGCTCACGATCCGGCTCCCGTGCCGATCCTGGTGGCCGAGGACAACCCGGTGAACCAGCGCATCCTCAAGAAGGCTCTGGAGCGACTCGGATTCGCATGCAGCGTCGTGTCGGACGGCCAGCAAGCCATCGATGCCACGCGCCGCGCCCATTACGACTTGATCCTGATGGACGTGATGATGCCCGAGATGGACGGACTCGAGGCCACGCGCCGCATCCGCGAGTTCGAAGCCAGCGAAGGGCGGCACACGCCGATCGTCGTGGTCACGGCCCACGGAGGACAGGATGTGCGCACGGATGCGCTGGCCGCGGGTGTCGATGGGTTCCGAGAGAAGCCCGTCGATCTCGCCGAGCTCCGCGCCCTGCTGAGCGAGTTCCTACCTCGCGCAAGTCGCAGCCCGTCCGATGTCATCCCTCCCTCAACCGCCGTCTAGCCGACAAGGAGTTCTCACATGCGGATCGCACAGGCTCGTTGGAAGAAGGAACTGGGCTGGGAAGGACAGGGATTGCCGCGCGGATTCGAGGCCGCCCAGCTCGCATTCGTGTTCGGAGGAAGCCAGACCATGGGAAACCGGGAGCTCTTGCACGAGGTCCGTCAGGCGTTTCCCGGTGCTCATGTGGTCGGCTGCTCCACGGCGGGGGAGATTCACGGGATTCAAGTGACGGACGATTCTCTGTCCGTCACAGCCGTCGTGCTCGAGCGCTCGAGGGTCCAGGCCCACGTCGTGGACCTGCCTGACTCCGAGTCCAGCGCAGCTGTAGGTTCAGAGCTGGCGCGCGCCATCGATCCTGCGGGGCTGGTCCACGTCTTCGTGCTCAGCGAGGGCCTCAACGTCAACGGCAGCGAGCTCGTGGCCGGCATGACCCAACACCTGCCGCGAACGGTCGCGATCACGGGTGGCCTCTCGGGCGACGGCGACCGCTTCAAGGAGACCCTCGTGCTCGCGCAGGACGAATCCCGGCGCAACCGCGTGGCGGCCCTGGCCTTCTACGGCGAGCAACTCGAGGTGGGCTATGCCTCGCTCGGCGGCTGGGACGCCTTCGGGCCGGAGCGCGTGATCACCAGAAGCCGCGGCAACGTGCTCTACGAGCTCGATGGACGCTCGGCCCTGGAACTCTACAAGCAATACCTGGGGGAGCACGCGAACGGGCTGCCGGCCACTGGCCTGCTCTTTCCGCTGGCGGTGCGGGCCAGCACCGACCGCGAGCCCGTCGTGCGCACGATCCTCGCCGTGGACGAGCGGGAGCAGAGCATGACCTTCGCCGGCGACCTACCCCAGGGATCCTACGCACGCCTGATGAAGGCCAACATCGATCGCCTGGTGGAGGGGGCGTCCGGGGCCGCCCGGACCGCGCAGATCGAGCTCCGGTCCAGCGCTCCAGAACTGGCCATCCTCATCAGCTGCGTCGGCCGCAAGATGGTTCTCAAGCAACGCGTCGAGGAGGAGGTCGAGGCCGTACGTGAAGTACTGGGCGCTGGCACTGCCCTGGCCGGCTTCTATTCCTATGGCGAGATCTCGCCCTTCACGCCGCACGCCAGGTGCGAGCTGCACAACCAGACCATGACCATCACGACCTTCTCGGAAGCCGCCTGATCTGGTTCCACTGCTCTTGGTTCCATACATGCACCGCTTGCTCCAGCGCCAGCTCGTCCGGGCCTACGGCTCGCTCGAAGCCGTTCCTGCCGAGCTCGCGCCGTTGCTCGCAGCGGTCGATGCTGCCTATCTCGAGTCGGACGAGGACCGACACCTGCTCGAGCGCAGTCTCGAGCTGAGCTCCCGCGAGCTCTTGCAGTCCAATGCCGAGCTGCGTGCCGTTCTGCAGGCCTGCCCGGACCTGTTCCTGTGGCTCGATTGTGACGGGCGCATCCTCCAGACCAAGGCGGGTGACCCGGGCGACCTCTTCCTCGGCGCAGAGACGCTGATCGGCAGGCTCATCCAGGACGTTCCCGATGAGCGTGCCGCCCGGGACTTCGAGCGCGCCCTGGGGGAGCTGCGGCAGAGGCGCCAGGCCGTCAGCCTGGAATACGAGCTCGGTGCCGGCGGACCGAGCCGGTACTACGAGGCCCGGCTCCTGCCCCTGGTCGATGACCAGTCCATCGCGATCATTCGCAACATCACCTTCCGCAAGTGCGCCGAGCAGGAACGGGAACGAGCCAAGGCCGCAGCGGAGGAGGCCAATCGCACCAAGTCGGAGTTCCTTGCGACCATGAGCCACGAGATCCGCACTCCGATGAACGGGATCCTCGGCATGGCAGGCTTGCTGCTGCGCTCGGAACTGGACGAGGAGCAGCGCGACTTCGCCGAAACGATCCGATCGTCGGGCGCGCTGCTGCTCTCGATCATCAACGACATCCTCGACTTCTCCAAGATCGAGGCCGGGCGACTCGAGCTCGAGTCCATCGAATGTGACTTGGTTGCGCTGGCCGAAGAAGCGCTCGCGACCGTGGCTTTGACGGCCCAGGGCAAAGGGGTCGAGGTCTTCCTCGCAGTGGGCCCAGGCACGCCCACCTGTGTTCGCTGCGATCCCGCCCGTCTGCGCCAGGTGCTCCTGAATCTCCTCTCCAACGCGGTCAAGTTCACGTCCGCCGGGGAGGTCTCGCTGATGCTCACTGGCACGCCCGGACTCGGACGCACCGCCGTGCGCTGGGAGGTCCTTGACTCCGGCTTGGGCATTCCCAAGGACCGCATGCATCGATTGTTCCAGCCCTTTTCCCAGGTGGACGCCTCGTCTTCGCGTCTGTACGGGGGTACCGGTCTGGGGCTCGTCATCTGCAAGCGAATCGTGGAGCGCATGGGCGGAGAGATCGGAGTCGAGAGTCAGGCTGGCGCCGGCTCCACCTTCTGGTTCACCCTACCGCTCGAGACCATCGACCAGGCTTCGGCGACGACATCCGATCCCTTGACGGGCCTCAGAGTGCTCTTGGTGGATGCGCACGCAGGTGCTCGGGCCGCTCTACGCCAGGAGCTCGAGCGCTGGGGCTGCACTTGTCTCGAGGTGGAGCACATGGATGTCCCCGCCCAGGGTCGCGAGCGAGATCCGCTCGAGAGCGAAATCATCCGTCTGTCCGCGGGTGTCGACTGCGTGCTCCTCAGCGCCGACAGCGCCCTCGGCGCCGTCGGCACCGACATGAGCAACTCCGAAGCCATCGACCGACTCCGGCAGCGGCTCGCCCCCGGCGCCGAGCTGGTGCTCCTCCAGAAGCTCGGGCGCCGGCTGGATCACTCGGACAAGAGTCTCGAGGGCGTGCGGCGGCTGGCCAAGCCCGTCAGACGCGCCCAGCTCCGCGCCGCGCTCGAGGAGCTAGGGCGCAATCAAGCCCCGGAACACGCTCCGCAAAGGGAGGACAACGACGCAGAGCCGATCTGCGTGCTCCTCCTATCCGACGATCCTGCCTCGGCTGAGATCATCGAGCGATCACTCACCGCAAGGGGTGTGATCGTGGAAGTCGCAAGTGCGGAGGACGAGGCCCTGGAGTTCCTGCGCTCCTTCCGATTCTCCTTCGTGCTCGTCGATGCGGAGGCACGACGAGTGGAGGTGGCTGGGTTCCGCCGAAGGGTACGGGAGCTCGAGCCGCGCTTGGCTCTTGCCACGCCGATCCTGGGGCTGGTCCCAGGTTCGAGCCCAGCATCCCAGGTGAACTCGCTGATGGCTTCCTTCGACGAGGTGGTGTCCAGGGTTGAGCTCGACCGGGCGAGCTTCTGGCGCTCCCGCCGCAGCACGCATCGACCCACGGGTACCACTGGTTGACCCGCGTGCCTTCGGGGATGGGGACGTGCGCGTAGGATCGCGTTTCCCTGGACGAGTGATCGGCTTGCCGCGGACGATCGAGGGGCGGTGAAGGCTCAGGCCCGCAGTCAACTCTTCAGCGGCTCCGCGTTGCTCCAACGCGTCGTTGCTCTAACGCGTCGTTGCTCCGACGCGTCCGTTCCTAGGCTACTACTGACACTCTGGTTCACCGGTGTTCCGCCGCGCGGCTTTCGGCGCGGTAGGCGTCGCGGAAGGGCGTACCGGCCTGGACTTCTGTGAGCACCCGTTCGGTGGCGCGCAGCTTCGGGTCGGAAGCGGCGGCGCGCAGGCAAGGTTCGTCGGGCTGGAGCCCGGCGATCAGGCGGGGCCACAGCGCCAGCATCGCGGCCATCGAGTCGTGGGCGCGGAAGAGTGGCGCCTTCAGGAGCTGGAAGTCGCGGTGGTAGCCGGACGGGAGGTCGCCCGGGAGCTCGCGCAGCTCGTCGCGTGCGGCGACGAGGCGGGCCCTGGCTGACCACCGCGCTCGCGCGCTAGGAGTCGAACTCGCGGCGGACATGCCGCTCCAGATCATTGCTCGCGCGCCTCGAAGAAGAGCTCCAGCGCGCCGTCGCCCCACTCCGGCAGCTCGAAGCTCGCGCGCAGCGAGGTCGATTCGACGTACAGGTCGGCGGTGTACTTGCCCGGCGTCAGCCCCGCGAAGCGGAACGGGCCGCGGCCGCCCGCGACCTTCAGGCGACAACTCATCTGGAACTCGGGGTCGGCAGGCGCGCTGAGCATCAGGAAGCAGCGCTCCGTGTCCTGCGGCGCGTCGCTCGGCAGGCGCAGCGTCCCAGCGCACTCGACGCCCGGGGAGAGCGTGAGGCGGTAGTCCTCGACCCCGCCTTCGCCGACCTCCAGCTCGCCGCGCGCCACGCCGAGCTCTGCGTGCGTGGCGAACACCGAGTAGCGCCCGCGGTGCGCGAGCTCGACGCGCGCGCTGCCGTCGCGTCCCG